>DASXWX010000285.1:0-5709 GCA_036503395.1 Candidatus Limnocylindrales bacterium | reverse complement strand
GACGACGAGGGCGAGCCCGATCAACCAGAGGACGGCGACGCCGAGCTTCGTGACCGGCGCGACCCGCCCCAGTGGGCTGTCGAGTGCGAGGTCGTCGGGCGACCGAACGATCATGCTGCGGCTTCCGGCGCAACCACCCGTCCCGCCTCGAGCTCCACCCGCCGCGCTCCGAGGTCGGCGACGAACCGGTTGTCGTGGGTCGCGGCGACGACGGCGGTCCCGGAATCGAGGCGTTCGCCGACGATCTCGAGCAGTCCCTCGTAGCCACGGCGGTCCTGGCCGAACGTCGGCTCGTCGAGAACGAGCACGCCGGGCCGTCGTACGAGTGCGGGCGCGAGCGACAAGCGCCTTTGCTCCCCGCCCGACAGCGTGTACGGGCTCCGGTCGCCGAACGCGTCCAGCGGCAGGCGCAGGCGATCCATCACCTCGCCGACGCGCGCGCGCTCCGTCTCCGTCAGCCCGAGCGTCACCTCGTCGGTGACCCGCGACGTCAGGAACTGCGCCTCCGGCTGCTGGAACACGTATCCCGCACGGCGCGCCAGCTCCCGCGGCGGCAGCCGTGACGGATCGACGCTCCCGAGACGAACGATCCCGGCCTGCGGCCGGAGGAGCCCGACGAGCAGCCGCCCCAGCGTCGACTTGCCACTGCCGTTCGGACCGACGAGCGCCAGGCGCTCCCCTTCCCCCACGACGAGGCTCGCGCCGTCGACCGCCGGACGCCCCCGTACGTACGCGAACGAGACATCGATCGCGGCGAGAATCGGCGCGCCTGGCTCGGGCGCCTCCACCACCCGCCGCCGGCGCCGCATCCGGCGCTCCGGCAGCCAGATTCCCTCGGCCGTCAGCCGGTCCCTGCTACGTCGGAGCACCTCGGCAGCCGGTCCCAGGTCGAGCGGACGACCGTCGGATCCCAGGGCAAGGACGAGGTCCGCGAGCGGCCAGGCTTCGTCCACCCGATGCTCGATGAGCAGGATCGTCGCCGCACGGCGGCCACGGATCGCCTGGAGGCGCCGGAAGAAGGCGGCCGACCCGTCCGCGTCCAGGTTCGCCGTCGGCTCGTCGAGAACCAGCACGGCCGGTCGCGGCGCGAGGACCCCGGCGAGCGCGAGCCGCTGCTGCTGGCCGCCCGAGAGCGTCGTCGACCGCCGCCGTTCCAGGCCCGCCAGGCCGACCTCGGCCAGCGCCTCGGGGACCCGTTCGTGCATCGCGGGTCGCGGCCAGGCCCGACTCTCGAGCCCGAACGCGACGTCGTCCGCGACGCGCTCCATCACGAGCTGGCTGGCGGGATCCTGGAACACGACGCCCACCAGCGCAGCGACCTCGGGTCCCGGGGCGGTTGCGGTGTCGAGACCGCCGACGCGGAGCGACCCCGTCCACTCACCCCCGAGATCGCGTGGGACGAGCCCAGCGACCGCCAGCGCAAGCGTGCTCTTGCCCGAACCCGACGGACCGACCACGAGGAGCGTCTCCCCGGGCGGCAGCTCGAACGAGACGTCCCGGATCGCCGGCGAGGGCCGACCGGCGTACCGGAAGCCGACCCCGTCGGCGCGGACCGCGACGGGCTGGGTCAGTCGGGGAAGCCCTCGAGCACGCCGGCCTGGCGAAGGGCTCGCTCGAGGGCGATGGATCCGCCGGCCACGATCACGACCGCCGAGATCGCCATGAACACGCCGCGCACGATCTGGAGGGTCGGGTCGACATCTGCGTAGTAGAGCGCCCAGTCGTGGGCCCAGGCAGCAAGCGCCGAGGCAACAGCGGCAATCGCGAGGACGGGCCAGCTCCAGGACCGGTAAAGGGTGAAGGCGAACACGAGCTCCGCCGCGGCTCCCTGGACGAAGCCCGAGAGGAGCGTGTCGATCCCCCACTGGCTCCCGATCAGGGCGGAAACACCCGCCGCCACCATCTCGCTGAACACCGCTGCGCCGGGCTTGCGAATGATCAGCGGCGCGAGGACGGCCGGCACGAGCCAGACGGCGTAGAGCAGGTCCCTGGCGACCGGGAATACCGCATTGATCGGGGCGAACACGCTCCAGGCGAGGCCCCAGGCCCAGAAGACGACGCCGAATGCGACGCCGATGATCGCGGTGACGACGATGTCGCGCGTCCGCCAGCGCGGCTGGGCGGCCGGTCCGCCCTCATGAGTGATGGCAGTCATGGCTCAGATCCTCTTCGAACACGACGAACGCCGCCTCCGGCGGGGAGACGGCGTCGAGCGCGGAATGCGGAGCCGTGGCAAGGGCCTGCTTCCTTCGCTGGTACGAACCAGATCAGGTTCCGCGGGTCTGTGGCGACGCCACACTCTCAGCGCTCGTGCGCTCCCCGGAGGCGATCTTCGATTGGAGCGATCTTAGCGCGGCCGTCGAATCCCGAAGCCAATCCACGATCGCATCCACGACCGCCTCGCCCTCGGGCTCGTTGTGGCATTCGTGCCGCAGGCCCGGGTAGACGAAGCGCGTCACTTCGGGGAACCGCTCCAGGACGCCGGTCGCGGCCGGTGGCACGATCGGGTCGTCGGCGCCGTGGAGCACGTACGTCGGACAGGGCAGGTGGGCGAGCGTCGCAAGCCGGGCCGCGAGGCGGTCCTGGGCGGCGAACGCCTCCGCGCCGAAGCGGATCGTCGCCGCGGTCTGGTTGAGCGGGTCGGCGGCGGCCGCGGCGCCGACCGTCGGGTCGCGCGACAGTCCGCTCGCGGGCAGCCGGTCACGCACGCTGACCCGCGGCAGGACGCCGCTCAGCAGGCGCGAGCCGGCCCGAAGCAGGCGCGGGAACGTGTCGGCCAGGGCCGGCGCTGAGAGCACGACGAGATCCGGCCGGACGCGGTCGCCCGTCACCGCGTCGAGGACGATGAGCCCGCCAAGTGAATGTCCGTAGAGCGCGAGCGGCAGACCCTGCCGTTCGGATCGGAGCGCAGCGACCCGGTCGGCCAGGTCGATCCCGAACTCGTCCCAGCGCTCGACATGGGCTCGCCGTCCGCCTGAGGCACCGAATCCACGCTGGTCGTACGCGCGAACGTCCAGCCCGGCCGTCGCCAGACGGTCCCCGACCCGCTCGTACCGTCCCGAGTGCTCGCCCAGGCCGTGAACGAGCAGCGCCGTCGCCCAGGGCTGGCCGGAGGCTTCCCAGGCCCGGGTCCGGAGCACCGTCCCGTCACGCGCGCGGACTTCGCCCACCGTCGAGCCCATCGTCACGCAGCGTAGCCTTCAGCGGTGCACGCGCGGTGGGAGGAGCTGTCGGCCGGGGTGTGGGTCGGGCGGTTCGCGTTCCTCGATCAGTCGATCGGAGTCGTCGCCGGGGACGGCGCGAGCGCGGTCGTCGACACGCGCGGCTCGGTGCGGCTCGGCGCGGAGCTGGCCGAGGACGTCCGGTCGATCGGCGTCCCGCCCGTGAGCCTGGTCGTGGATACGCATCATCACTGGGACCACGCCTACGGCAATCGCGCCTTCCCGGACGCGGAGATCTGGGGCCACGTCGGCGTCGAGCCGGGATTTCGGCGTGAGGCGGCCCGCCACGAGGCCCTCCTCGAGGAGTACCCGGAGATGGTCGGGCACTGGGACGATCTCGTCGTCGTGCCGCCGACCCGGACGTTCGCGGAGACGGCCTATGTCGACGTCGGCGGCCGGCGTCTCGAGCTGCGTCACCTCGGCCGCGCCCATACGGACGACGACGTCGTGGTCCTCGACCGGATGAGCGGGACGGCCTTCGCCGGCGACCTCGTCGAGAACGGCGCGCCGCCCTATTTCGGTGACGGGTTCCCGCTCGACTGGCCGGAGACCGTCGCCCGACTGCTCGACGAGATGGGCGAGACCGTCGTGCCGGGTCACGGCGAGCCCGACGGCCGACGCTTCGTGGAGGAACAACTGACCGCCTTCCTCGCGCTCGCCGACCTCGCCCGGCGGGTGGTTCGCGGCGACCTCGACCTCGAGGGCGCGGTCACGGAGAGCCCGTTCGGCGACTGCCCGTCGACGCGGGATGCGCTGGCGCGGGGGATCGCGCAGGTCCGGGGCGAGCTCGACGGGTCCTAGGCGCCGGCGCCGACGGCGCCGTGCCCGATCATGCCGGCGGCGACCGTTCGGTTCGTGCCCTCGTCGACGAGGATGAACGAGCCGGTCTGGCGGTTCTGCTGGTAGGCGTCCACGAAGAGCGGCTGCGTCACGCGGAGCTGGACTCGCCCGATCTCGTTGAGCGACAGCTCATCGGCGTCCTCGATCCGGTGGAGCGTGTTGACGTCGATCCGGTAGTTGAGCTCCTTGACCATCGCCCGCGCCCAGCGGGTCGTGTGCTTGATCGCGTACTTGCGGCCCTTCGCCAGCGAGGCGGTCTCGTCCATCCAGCAGACCTGCGCGTCGATGTCCTGCGTCACCGTCGGGATGTTGTGCGGCCGGCAGAGCATGTCGCCGCGGCCAAGGTCGATGTCGTCGGCGAGGGTGATCGTGACGGCCATCGGCGGGTAGGCCTCGTCCACCGGCCCGTCGGCCGTCTCGATCTTCGCGATCGTCGATTCGAAGCCCGAAGGCAGCGCTCGAACGGGATCGCCCGGCTTGAGCACGCCGGACGCCACCGTTCCGGCGTAGCCGCGATAGTCGCGCACGTCGTGGGATTGGGGCCGGATGACGTACTGGACCGGAAGGCGCACGTCCACGAGGTTGCGGTCGCTCGCGACGTGGAGCCGCTCGAGGTGGCTGAGCAGCGTCGGACCGTCGTACCAGGTCATGTTCCTCGACCGCTCGACGACGTTGTCGCCGAGCAGGGCCGAGGTCGGGATGAAGGTGAGGTCGCGGACGCGGAGACGCGTGGCGAACTCGCCGAACTCCTCGCGGATGCTCTCGAACACCTCCTCGGACCAGTCCACGAGGTCCATCTTGTTGACACAGACGACCAGGTGCGGGACGCCGAGGAGCGTGGCCAGGAAGGCGTGCCGGCGGCTCTGCTCGGTGATGCCCTTGCGCGCATCGAGCAGGACGAGCGCCAGGTCCGCGGTCGAGGCGCCCGTGACCATGTTGCGCGTGTACTGGATGTGGCCGGGGGTGTCGGCGATGATGAACTTGCGGCGGGGCGTCGAGAAGTAGCGATAGGCGACGTCGATCGTGATCCCCTGCTCGCGTTCGGCGCGGAGGCCGTCGGTGAGGAGCGCGAGGTCCGTGTAGTCGTGGCCGCGTTCCTTGCTGACCCGCTCGACCGCCTCGAGCTGGTCGCTGAACAGCGACTTCGAGTCGAACAGGAGCCGACCGATCAGCGTGCTCTTGCCGTCGTCGACCGAGCCGGCGGTCGCGAACCGCAGCAGGTCAGCCACGGGCGGCCGGCTCCCGCGTTCGGCCGCGGGATTGCCTGCCAGGGGACGTTTTCGGCCGACCGTGGTCGCTTCGTCCCCTTACGGGCAATGACTCGACACCGAATCGGCCCCGTGGGTGTCGCGTCTGCCCCTGGGAGGCAACGACCGAACACCAGGCGACGGAAATCATCCCCTGCGAGGCAACGTCGCGATCGACCGGCGGGTGAGACGCGCTGCGCTCGAGCGGCCGGGCGGACGGGCCAACTCGGCGATGAGGGTGGATCACGACGCCGCCCATCAGAAATAGCCTTCCTTCTTGCGGTCTTCCATCGACGCGTCGCTGACCTTGTCGTCGCCGCGTGTGGCGCCCCGCTCGGTGACGCGCACGACCGCGATCTCGGCCACGATCTTCTCGAGCGTGTCCGCGTCGGACTCGACGG
>DASXWX010000284.1:0-12683 GCA_036503395.1 Candidatus Limnocylindrales bacterium | reverse complement strand
TCCACTTCGGGCGGATCCAGCCGCCCGAGGAGATCGACGTCGGAATGGTGGCGCCGAAGGGCCCGGGCCATCTCGTCCGCTCGACCTATCAGCAGGGCGGCGGCGTACCGGCCCTCTTCGCCGTCCACCAGGACCACACCGGCACCGCCCGCGCTCGCGTCCTCGCCTACGCCCGCGCGCTCGGCAACACCCGCGCCGGAGTCCTCGAGACGACGTTCAAGGAGGAGACCGAGACCGACCTCTTCGGCGAGCAGGCCGTCCTCTGCGGCGGCGTGAGCAACCTCGTCAAGGCGGGTTTCGAGACCCTCGTCGAGGCCGGCTACCAGCCCGAGCTCGCCTACTTCGAGGTCCTCCACGAGCTCAAGCTGATCGTCGACCTCATGTACCGCGGCGGGCTCAACTTCATGCGCTTCAGCGTCAGCGACACCGCCGAGTACGGCGACTACGTCTCCGGGCCACGGGTGATCGACGACCACGTCCGCCAGACGATGAAGGGCGTCCTCGGCGAGATCCAGGACGGGACGTTCGCCAATCGCTGGATCGCCGAGAACGAGGCCGGCCGACCGCGCTTCGAGGAGATGCGCCAGGCCGATCACGACCACCTCGTCGAGCGGGTGGGGGCCAGGCTGCGGGCCCAGATGCCCTTCCTCGATCCGGTCGAGGTCCGGGCCGGACAGGCGCAGGCGGCCGCCAGCGGCGCGGCGGGCGGGCGAACGCCGGTCGCCGAGGGCGCCCACTGATGCCGGCCTTCGTTCCGGACGGCGCCGTCCGGATCTTCGACACGACCCTGCGCGACGGCGAGCAGGCGCCCGGCGCGGGCCTGACGGCGGCCGAGAAGCTCGAGGTCGCCCGCCAGCTGGCCAGGATGAAGGTCGACGTCATCGAGGCCGGCTTTCCTGCGGCCTCTCCGGGCGACTTCGAGGCGGTCCGCCGGATCGCCCAGGAGACGAAGGGCGGGATCGCGGTCGCCGCCCTCGCGCGCTGCCGCGACGGCGACCCGCAGCGAGCCGTCGAGGCGATCTCGGTGGCCGAGCGGCCGCACCTCCACGTGTTCATCGCCACGAGCGACATCCACCTCGTGCACAAGCTCCGGCTGTCGCGCGACGAGGCGTTGGCCGAGGCCGTCCGGTGGGTCCGCTACGGCCGGGAGCAGCTCGGGCCGGACGCCGAGATCGAGTTCAGCGCCGAGGACGCCTCACGGACCGACCCGGGGTTCCTGCTCAAGGTCTACGAGGCGGTCGTCGACGCCGGCGCGACCACCGTCAACATCCCCGACACGGTCGGCTACGCGATCCCGGCCGAGTTCGGTGCGCTCGTGGGGCGCGTCGTCGACCTGGTCGGTGATCGGGCCACGGTCAGCGTCCACTGCCACAACGACCTCGGGCTGGCGACCGCGAACACGCTCGCGGCCGTCCAGGCCGGGGCGAGGCAGGTCGAGGTCACGATCAACGGCCTCGGCGAACGGGCCGGAAACGCGTCGCTCGAGGAGGTCGTCATGGCCCTCCGGACGCGGCCGACCCAGTTCGCCTCGTCCGGAATCGGCGTGGCGACCGAGCAGATCACCGCCGCATCGCGGCTGGTCAGCTATCTGACGGGGTTCGCGGTCCAGCCGAACAAGGCGATCGTCGGCGCGAACGCCTTCGCCCACGAGTCGGGGATCCACCAGGACGGCGTGATCAAGAACCCGCTCACCTACGAGATCATGACCCCTCAGTCGGTCGGGCTCGGCGGCAGCCAGCTGACGATCGGCAAGCTGTCGGGCCGCAAGGGCCTCGCGGAGAAGCTTCGCCGCCTGGGCCACGAGGTCGACGGCGAGAAGCTCGACCGCATCTATCGCGAAGCGGTCGCGCTCGCCGACGCGAAGAAGGAGGTCACCGACGCCGATCTCCTCGCGCTCGTCGAGCAGGACGCGTCCGAGGTCCCGGAGTCGATCGAGCTGCTCGGCTGGAGCGTCACCTCCTCGCACGGCGGCAATGCCGTCGGAACCGTTTCGCTCCACGTGGCCGGCCAGGACCGGTCCGCCGAGGCGACCGGCAACGGCCCGGTGAACGCACTGTTCGGGGCAGTCGACGCGATCCTCGGACCGGCCCTCGGCTGGCAGCCGGTCCTCGCCGAGTACGAGATCAAGGCGGTCTCGGGCGGCGAGGACGCGCAGGGCCAGGTGCTCGTCCGCTGCCGCCGATCGAACGACACGGGTCCCGGCGCGCTCGTCGTCTCCGGCCACGGCCTCTCCACGAACATCATCGAGGCCTCGATCGAGGCCTACCTCGTCGCTGCGAACAAGCTCCACGGCGCGGAGATCGCGAGTGCCGCAGTCGCCTTCGTCGGCCGGCGCTCGGCCGAGGAGCTGCCGTGACGACAAGCGAGGCCGTGCTCGGCGGCGCGGGTTCGGCGCGGAGTCGCAGATACGAACCCCGGTGGCACAAGACAGTGTCCGCCTCGAGTCGCGGGTCCGAATGCCGGCCAGGGTTGACGTTCTTGGCTAACTCGTCGGCAGCGGAGGGCGTCGACGGCGACCCAGCGTTGCCTACCACCACGGCCATCGATATCCGGCACGTCCCGGCGGCGGAGCCCCCGGCGTGCTGACGCGCTACGACGTCGCCGCCATCCCCGGTGACGGAGTCGGACCCGAGGTAGTGGCCGCGGCGCGCGCCGTCGTCGATGCGGCCGGTGAGCGGTTCGGCTTCGAGGTCGCGTGGGATCAGGTCGACGCGGGCGGGATCGCGATCGATCGTCACGGCGTCGCGCTGCGGCCGGAGGACGTCGAGCGCTGCGGCGAGACCGACGCCGTCCTCCTCGGCGCGGTCGGCGGCCCGAAATGGGACGACCCGACGTCGTCGGTCCGGCCAGAGCAGGCGCTGTTCGCGCTCCGTGGCGGGCTCGGCCTCTACGCGAACCTCCGGCCCGTCCGACCGCATCCCGCGCTCGTCGATTCGTCGCCGCTCCGTGCCGATCGCCTCGCTGGCGTCGACCTGCTCATCGTCCGCGAGCTGACCGGCGGCATCTATTTCGGCGAGCGGGCCGAAGCGACGGGCGACGTCGGCGACCGCTCGGCCCGGGACACCCTGCCCTACGGGGAGGCCGAGATCAGCCGGGTGGTCCGGCTCGCGTTCGAGCTGGCCGGCGAGCGGCGCCGAAAGGTGACCTCGGTCGACAAGGCGAACGTCCTCGCGACCTCCCGGCTGTGGCGGCGCGTCGCGGACGAGATCGGCCGGACCCGTCCCGAGGTCGAACTCGAGCACCGGCTCGTCGATTCCTGCGCGATGCTGCTGGTTACGCGCCCAGCGTCCTTCGACGTCATCGTCACCGAGAACCTCTTCGGCGACATCCTGTCCGACGAGGCCGCGGTGCTCACGGGCTCGCTCGGGATGTTGCCGTCGGCGTCGCTCGGGGAGCGCCGCACGGCGCACGGCACGTTCGGGCTGTATGAGCCGATCCATGGATCCGCGCCGGACATCGCCGGACAGGGGATCGCGAACCCGCTCGGGACGATCCTCTCTGCGGCGATGTTGCTGCGCTGGTCGCTCGGTCGGGCCGACGCCGCGGACGCGATCGAGGCGGCCGTCGACCGCGTCGTCGACGACGGCGTCAGGCCCCCGGACCTCGGTGGCCGAGCGTCGACCGACGAAGTGACCCATGCGGTGACCGAGCGGCTGGCCGCTGCCACGCCGGCGGGGGTCGCGTGATGACCGATCGCGTTCTGTTGTACGACACCACGCTCCGGGACGGCACCCAGCGCGAGGGCCTCGTCGTCTCCCTCGCCGACAAGGTGAAGATCGCGCGACGCCTCGACGAGTTCGGCTTCCCGTACATCGAGGGTGGCTGGCCGGGCTCGAACCCGAAGGACGTCGAGTTCTTCGCCGCCGCGCGGTCGATGACGTTCGCGAATGCGCGCCTGGCGGCATTCGGCTCGACCCGGCATCGGGCGAACAAGCCCGAGGACGACCCGAACCTCCGGGCACTCGTCGAGGCCGCGACGCCCGTCGTAACGATCTTCGGCAAGAGCTGGCTGCTCCACGTGACCGACGTCCTCGGCGCGACGCCCGAGGAGAACCTGGCGATGGTCGGGGACTCGGTCGCGTTCCTCCAGGCCGCCGGGCGCGAGGTCGTCTACGACGCCGAGCACTACTTCGACGGCTACCGTGACGATCCGGGCTACGCGGTCGCGACCCTGCGGGCCGCGAGGGACGCCGGCGCCGCGACGCTCGTCCTGTGCGACACGAACGGCGGGCTCATGACCGACGAGCTGACGGCGATCGTCGAGGCGACTCGAGCCGCCCTCGCGGACCCGTCCGCCCCCGACGTCACCTGGGGGATCCACGTCCACAACGACGCCGAGCTCGCTGTCGCGAACTCGCTGGCGGCCGTCGCCCACGGTGTCCGCCACGTCCAGGGCACGATCAACGGCTACGGCGAGCGCTGTGGCAACGCGAACCTCGTCTCGATCCTCGCCAACCTCGCTCTCAAGACCGGCTCCGAGGTGGTACCAGGGGCCGACGCGGCGCACCTCGCCGGCCTGACCGAGCTGTCGCGGTTCGTCGCCGAGATCGTCAACATCGCCCCGGACGATCACCAGCCGTACGTCGGCCGGTCGGCCTTCGCCCACAAGGGCGGCGTCCACGGCGCGGCCGTGGCCAAGGTGGAGCGGAGCTACCAGCACGTCGATCCGGCGCTCGTCGGCAACACCTCGCGGCTCGTGGTCTCGGAGCTCGGCGGACGGGCGAACACGCGGCTCCGCGCCGAGCAGCTCGGGCACCAGCTCGACGGTCTCGACCCCCGCGAGCTGAGCCGGGTGATCAAGGAGCTCGAGGCGGACGGCCTCGCCTTCGAGGGCGCCGAGGCATCGTTCGAGCTCCTCATCCGGCGTCGCCGGAACGGCTACGAGCCGCCCTTCCGAGTCCTCGACTTCACGGTCCTCTCCGAGCAGCGCGAGGGGACCGAGATGCGCGCCGAGGCGACGGTCAAGGTCGCGGTCGACGGGGAGGTGCTCCACACCGCCGCCGACGGCAACGGGCCCGTCAACGCCCTCGACGCCGCGCTGCGCAAGGCGCTCGGTGCCTTCTACCCGCAGCTCGACTCGGTCCACCTCGTCGACTACAAGGTCCGGATCCTCGACGGCGAGCACGCGACCGGCGCCAAGACCCGGGTGATCATCGACTCGTCCGACGGGGCTCGGGAGTGGTCGACGATGGGCAGCGACACGAACATCATCGGGGCGTCTGCGACCGCGCTCGTCGACAGTCTCGAGTACGCGATCTGGAAGGGCGGCGCCGAGCTGCGCCGCCGCGACGAACGCCACTTCACCACCGCGAGCTGACGGAGGACGGCAATGACGACGACCGACCAGACGACGAATTCCGCGCCGCCGTCCGATGCCGAGGAGACCCTCCAGCTCGCCCGCTGGACTGTCCAGTCGAGCAGCAACGCCCAGAGCCGCGGCGCCGTCGTGATCACGTCCGGCGACCACCAGTGGGAGGCGACGGCCGAGGGCAACGGGCCGATCGACGCGCTCTACCGGGCCGTCGATCGGGCGATCCACCAGGTCCTCACGGGCCATCCGCGGCTGCTCGCCTACGACATCCATGCCCTCGCCGAGGGCCCCGACGCGGAGGGCGAGGTCCGGGTGAAGATCGGGCCGCCGTCGGCGGCCTCGGGGCGGCGCGGCACGGGACGGTATACCGGCACCGCCCGGTCCACGAACATCGTCGCGGCCTCGGTCGAGGCCTATCTCGACGCGATCAACGAGCTGCTCGGCGAGGAGCACTGGCACGGTGCAGCCGACGCGGCCGGCAACCGGAAGCGAGCGGCGAGCCGGGCCGCGACGCCGAAGCGGGTCGAGCTCGACGAGTCGGCCGGCCAGATCGACACGACCGACTGGTTCAACCGGTAGTCCCGGCGCCGCGGGCTCACTCCTCGAAGGTCAGCGGCCTCGAGCCCGGGATAAACGTCGGGATCTCTCCGAGCAGGTCGCCCAGCACGCCCCGGATCCGCGACGGCCTGCCGAGGCGCTCGACGGCGATGATCCGGCGCCTGACGGGTGCGACCCCGACGACACGAACGGCGACCAGCGAGCCGTCGGCGAGCGCGTCGGCGACGGAGGTCGAGGGCAGGAACGCTACGCCGAGCCCGCGGATCGTCATCCGTTTCGCCGTCTCGATGTTGTCGACCTCGATCGTGCCACCGGGGACGATGCCCGCTTCGCGGAACAGGCCGTGGGTGATGTCGTAGTAGCTCGACGTACGGTCGAACAGGATGAGGACGCTCTCGCTCAGGCGCTCGACCTCGATCCGCCCCTCGTACGAGAAGGGGTGATCCGGGCGGGCGACGAGGACGAGCTCCTCCTCGAAGAGGGGCCGCGCGGACACGCGCGGATCGCGGATCTCGCGGACCAGCCCGAGGTCGACGTCGCCGGCGGCGACGAGCGCGACGACCTCCTCGGAATGGCCCGTCCGGACGAGCGCGCGCACCCCCGGCTCCCGGCGTCGAAGCCGGGCGATGAGCTCGGGCAGGACGTAGGCGCTGACGGCCGGGGCGGCGCCGATCGTGAGCTCCTCGACCAGTCCCCGAGCGACGTCCCCGACGGCGCCGATCCCGGCGGTGACGCTCGCGACCGCGCGCTCGGCATGGGGCAGGAAGGCACGGCCCGCCGGCGTGAGGATCATCCCCGACCGCGACCGCTCGAAGAGGCGACCGCCGACCGCGTGCTCGAGCGCGGCGATGCGCGCGCTCAGAGCGGGCTGCCCCACGCGGAGGACCTCGCTCGCGCGCCGGACGCTCGCGCGGCGAGCGACCTCGACGAAGGCCTCGAGGTGGGGCATGAGGCCCCGATCCCAACCTCGATCGATCGGGTGATCGATGTCTCCGATCATGTAGCGGAGAATATTCGATTGGACCGATCGCCTGGCAGCCGCTAGGGTGAGCCGATGGACGCGCGGGTGCCGATCGACCCATCGAAGGCCTGGATCGTCGGGCTCTGCCCCGACGAGGTCGAGGCGGCTCGGTCAGTGATCACGGAACGTCGCGATCGCGGACTGCTCCCGCAGTGCGACGGCGTGCTCACCGTGTCCCGATCCGACCGCTCGAGGATCGCCGGGCGTTCGTGGCCCGACGAGGTCGTCCGTTGACTGGCTCCGCACGGCTGGCGTGTACCTGTCCCTGGCGAGGGACAGGTGACGGCCGTCGCGGCGGCGCCGTCGAGCCCGGCTAGACCGTCCCTCCCTCGCCCTCCTCCTCGGGAGCGGCGGCACGTTTCCCCCGACGTGCCGCCGCGCTCCCACCCCGCGGATCCGGTGGACTTCCCTCGACGGCGCTCTCCAGCACGAGGACGACGTCGTGGCGATCCGACCGCCCGCCCAGCTCTCCGCCGTCGAGTCGGTCAAGGCCGACAGCGACTTCCTTCGCGGCGCGCTCGCCGAGGAGCTCGCCTCACCGTCCACGCACATCACCGAGGCCGGCTATCAGCTCCTCAAGTTCCACGGCAGCTACCAGCAGGACGATCGGGATCTGCGGAACGAGCGGCGCCGGGCCCACGAGGAATACGCGTTCGGCTTCATGGTCCGCCTCCGACTCCCCGGCGGCGACATCCACCCCGACCTGTGGCTCGCCCTCGACCGCCTCGCCGACCTCGGCAACGGGTCGCTCCGGCTGACGACCCGCCAGAGCGTCCAGCTCCACGGGATCCCGAAGCACGACCTCCGGACGGTCATCCGCAGCGTCAACGAGCACCTGGCATCCACGCTCGCAGCGTGCGGTGACGTGAACCGCAACGTCGTCGCGTCCCCGGCTCCGCTGGACGAGCCCGCCTACCGGATCGTCCGCGAGGCGGCGGCGCGGATCAGCGCCCGCCTGCTGCCGCGCACACGGGCGTACGCGGAGCTCTGGCTCGACGGGGCGGAGGTGGCCAGGGTCGGTCCTGAGGTCGGCTCAGCCGACGGCGGCGAGGAGCCCCTCTACGGCCCGACCTACCTGCCCCGCAAGTTCAAGACCGCCTTCGCCGTCGCCGGCGACAACAGCGTCGACCTGTTCTCGAACGATCTCGGCTTCGTCCCGATCTTCGATGGCGACGTCCACCTCGGCTGGAACGTGTACGTCGGGGGCGGCCTCGGCCGCACGCACCGCAAGCCCGAGACGTACCCGCGGCTCGCCGACGCGCTCGGCTTCGTCGGACCCGACGAGCTCGAGCCGATCGCCGAGGGCGTGGTCCGCGTCTATCGGGACCACGGCGACCGCTCGAACCGGCGGCACGCGCGTCTCAAGTACCTCCTCGAGGAGCGCGGCGTCGACTGGTTCCGGGCGCGGGTCGAGGAGGCGACCGGGATCCAGATCGGCCCGGCCCGCCCGATCGACTGGCATGGCTCGGAGGACCGCCTCGGCTGGCGCGAGACGTCGCCGGGACGGTGGTTCCACGGGCTG
Source organism: Candidatus Limnocylindrales bacterium (assembly GCA_036503395.1). Taxonomy (GTDB): domain Bacteria; phylum Chloroflexota; class Limnocylindria; order Limnocylindrales; family CSP1-4; genus DASSHA01. The sequence goes on along the minus strand of DASXWX010000284.1, from coordinate 4,271 downwards.
CGCGTCGTCTCGGGCCGGGTCGACGACGGCGACGGAGGTGGCGGCCTCCGTGGCGCGCTGCGGGCGATCGCGGGCCTGGGCGTCGCCTTCCGAGTGACGCCGAACCAGAACCTCTACCTGCTCGACGTGCCGGCTGCCCGCAGGCCGGTCGTGGACGCGATCCTTGCAGACCACGGCGTCGCCCCCGCCGGGTCCGCTCGGGGCCTCCTCCGACTCGCGATGGCGTGCCCGGCCCTGCCGACGTGCGGCCTCGCGGTGACCGAGGCGGAGCGCGCCCTGCCGGCCGTCCTCGACGAGCTCCAGACCATCTTCGATCGGGCGGGCGTGGCCGACGCTGCGCCGACCATCCGAATGACCGGTTGCCCGAATGGCTGCGCACGGCCGTACGTCGCGGAGATCGGTCTCGTCGGCGACGCCATCGATCGCTACCAGATCTGGCTCGGCGGCGACGGCGCCGGGCTTCGCCTCGCGACCGCGGTTGCGGATCGCGTCCACAAGCTGGACCTCGCCCGTGCACTTTGGCCCGTCGTCGATCGATATGGCCGTGAGCGGGGCCCCGGCGAACGCTTCGGGGACTTCGTCGTCCGCATCGGGATCGACCGCCTCGAGTTCGAGCCGACCATGCCGCTCCGCGCCGGTCGCGCCGAGGACGCCTCGTGAGCGGCGTCCGAAGCCGGACTGCGGCCGACGCGGCGCCGGCATCGACCGGCGTCCCGGCCATCCCGGCCGGCGTTGAGGGCCTCGACGCTCGCGGCGTCCTGAGACTCGTGCTCGACACGCTCAGTCGCGAGCGGCTCGCGCTCTCGACCTCGTTCGGCCTCGAGGGCCTCGTCATCCTCGACCTGCTCCTGGGGCTCGAGCCCCGGGCCCGCGTCTTCACGCTCGACACAGGCCGGCTGCCCGAGGAGACGTACGAGCTCATGGAGCGCGTCCGGGCCCGCTACGGAATCGAGATCGAGGTCTTCGCCCCGGAGGCGCACGACGTCGAGGCAATGGTCCGGACACGAGGGCCGAACCTGTTCTACGGCTCGTTCGAGGATCGGCTCCGGTGCTGCGAGGTGCGCAAGGTCCGGCCGCTTCGGCGCGCGCTGGCCGGTCTCGACGGCTGGATCGTCGGGCTCCGCCGCGACCAGGCACCGACGCGGAGTGCGACGCCGAAGGTGAGCCTCGATCTCGAGCACGGGCTCATCTGGAAGGTCGCGCCGCTCGCCGACTGGACCGCCGACGAGGTCTGGACGTACGTGCGGGCCCACGACCTCCCGTACAACGCCCTCCACGACCGAGGCTATCCGTCGATCGGCTGCGCTCCCTGCACGCGGGCCGTGGAGGCGGGCGGGGACCCCCGGTCGGGCCGCTGGTGGTGGGAGGGGCCGGAGGCCCGCGAATGCGGGATCCACGTCGGCCGGGAGGATCTTCTCGCGGCGGTGTCCGCAGGCAGCGCCCGATGAGCGGAGCGTTCGGGTTCCCGATCTTCGTCGACGTCCGCGACCGGCGGGTGGTGGTCGCCGGCGGCGTCCGCGAGGCGGCGTCGAAGGCCGACGCACTCGTCGAACTCGGGGCGATCGTCGCCCGCTGGCTGCCCACGGACGGTCGGTGGGAGCCCGGCATCCTCGCGAGCGCGGTCCTCGCGATCGTCGGGACCGGCGATCGGGTTCTCGATCACCGGATCGCGGCGGATGCCCGGGCCGCCGGCGTCCTCGTCAACACCGTCGACGATCCCGCCTTCTGTGACTGGAGCGCGCCGGCGATCCTCCGCCGGGGCGAGCTGACCGTGGCGATCGGAACCGGCGGGATCGCGCCGGCGCTGGCCGTCCGGCTCCGCGATCGCATCGCGGCGGACGTCGGGCCCGAGCACGGCCGACTCCTCGAGCTGTTTGCGGCGGTCCGGGCCCGAATCGCGGCGAGCGGCCGATCGTTCGCTGAGCGGCGTCGGCTCTGGTATCGGCTCGTCGACGGGCCGGCGGTCGCGCTCCTGCGAGCCGGCGACGACGACGAGGCCCGCTCCGAGATCGAGCGGGAGATCGCCCGCTGGGAGGCCCCGGCGTGAGCGGGCCGGGAATCGGCTCCGTCGCCCTCGTCGGTGCCGGGCCCGGCGACCCCGAGCTCATCACGCGCCGCGGGGCGCGGCTCCTCGGCGAGGCCGATGCCGTCGTCTACGACCGGCTCGTCGCGCCCGAGCTCGTCGATCTCGCGCCGCCCTCTGCCTTTCGGATCGACGTCGGCAAGGAAGGTTGGCACGGTGGCTTTCCACAGCGACTCACGAGCGAGCTCCTCGTCTGCCTCGGCCGCGCCGGCCTCCGGGTCGTCCGGCTCAAGGGCGGCGACCCGCTCGTGTTCGGGCGCGGCGGCGAGGAGATGCTCGCGCTCCGGGCGGCTGGAGTTCCGGTCGAGATCGTGCCGGGGGTGACGGCTGCCGTGGCCGGACCCGCGGCAGCCGGGTTCCCCCTCACCCATCGCGGCGTCGCCCGGACCGTCGCCTTCGTCACAGCCACGACCGACGAGGCCGGGGACGGCGCGGGCGGCGCGCCTGACTGGCACGCCCTCGCCCGGATCGACACGCTCGTCGTGTTCATGGCCGGCCGGCGCGCCGGGCGTGTCGCCGGCGACCTGCTGGCGGCCGGCAAGCCGCCGAACACCCCGGTCGCCGTCATCGTCGCCGCCACCAGGCCGGACGAGGAGATCGGCTTCGTGACGCTCGGGGAGCTCGCCCTCGGCGGCCCGTGTCCCCTCGATCGCCGGCCGGTTGAGCTCGTGATCGGTGATGTCGTCGGCATTCGACAGAGGATCCCGCGGGTCCCGCCGCCCCGACCCGTGCGGTTGGCGCCGTCACCCCGACTCGCGGGAGCGGTCGGCTCAGTACACTCCTCTCCCCGTGACAGCCGTCGGACCGATCGCCTATGCCGGTGAGCCCGGGGCGTTCGCCGAGGATGCCGCTCTCGCCGTCGAGGGCGTTGCTCCGCGCCTCGCCGTGCCGGGCTTCGGCGAGGTCTTCGCGGCGGTCGACGCGGGTCGGGCCGAGCTCGGCGTCGTCCCGATCGAGAATCTCGTCAACGGCACCGTCCGCGAGATCCTCGACCTCCTCGTCGCCCACGATCTCCGGATCGTCGGCGAGGTCGTCGTCCCGGTCCGGCTCTGCCTCGCGGCCCTGCCGGGCCAGTCGGTCGAGGAGATCGAGCGGGTCTATTCGCACGTCCAGGCGCTCGGCCAGGCGGAGGCGTTCCTCCGGAGCCGGCCCTGGACGCTCCTCTCGACGTACAACACGGCCGGCTCGGGCAAGCTCATCGCGGACCGCGGCGAGCGCCGTGCCGCGGCAGTCCTCTCGCCCCGTGCCGCCGCCCAGTACGGCCTCGAGATCCTCGTGGACGAGATCGGCGACGTCGCCGGCAATCGAACCCGGTTCCTCGTGCTCGGGCCGCGAACCGTCGAGCCGCTTCCCGCGCCCGCTGGCGCGCCGCGACGAACGACGCTCGTGTTCGGTGTTCGCAACGAGCCGGGGACGCTTCTCGCCGCCCTCCGCGCCTTCGCCGAGGAGGGCGTCAACCTGTCGCGGCTCGAGTCGCGGCCGAGCCGCGAGCGGCCCTGGGAGTACGTCTTCTTCGCCGACGCCGATGCCGATGCCGGCGAGGCCGAGTGCATTCGCGCGCTCGAGGCGCTGCGATCCGTCGCGACTTCCGTGCGCGTCTTCGGCTCGTATGCGCGCGCCGAGGGCTGATCGCGACGATGCCGTGCCCCCGGGCCGGAAGGGGTAGCCGCCGGCCCCCCGTCGGGGGGAGGGCTCGCCGTTCGTTCGACCCCTACGATCGAGCGACGTGAGCGTCGCGAAGTCGTCGCCGAGGCAGAACCCGCCGGTCGCACCCGCCGACCGGATCCTCCACATGATCGGCAACTCGCACATCGACCCGGTCTGGCTGTGGCAGTGGCCGGAGGGCTACGGCGAGGTGCGGGCCACGTTCCGCTCGGCCCTCGACCGGATGAACGAGTACCCCGAGTTCATCTTCACCGCCGACTCGGCGGCCTACTACGCCTGGATCGAGGAGATCGATCCGGCGATGTTCGAGGAGATCCGGACCCGGGTCGCCGAGGGCCGGTGGCAGCTCGCCGGCGGCTGGTGGGTCGAGCCGGACTGCAACCTCCCGGCCGGCGAATCGTTCGTCCGCCATGCGCTCTACTCACAGCGCTTCTTTCTGTCGCGCTTCGGCCGCAGCGCGACCGTCGGGCTGAACGTCGACCCGTTCGGGCATCACGCGATGCTGCCCCAGCTCCTGCGTCGG
>DASXWX010000283.1:0-5129 GCA_036503395.1 Candidatus Limnocylindrales bacterium | reverse complement strand
CCTCGCGCCCAGCGTCTTCCCCGGGATCTGGGAGCTGCCGATCCTGCTCGTGCTCGGCCTCGTTGCGCTCGCCTGGAGCGGCGGCCCGCTCGTGCTCGCGCCGCCCGAGCCGGGCGACGCCTCCGCCGTCTCGTTCGATCCCCGGCCCTTCCTCCGCGGCGCGCCGGGCCGCGTCGGCCCGTACCTCGTGGTGACCGCGGTGCTCGCCCTCAGCCTCCTCGCAGAGCGCTCGCTCGCGACGGTCGCCGCATTCCGGTCACTGCTCGTCGGCGCGCTCGTCCTGGTCGCCGGCGGCGAGGCGTGGTTCCTCGCCCTCGCCACGGCCATCGTCCTCGTCCTCGCCACGTTCGTCCTGCCCGACCCGGCGCTCCTCCGGGAGCGCAGCTACTTCGGCGTCACCGAGGTCGTCCAGCCCGCCGGCGAGGGCCGGACCGTCCTCTACAACGGCACGACCGTCCATGGCTCGCAATGGATCGATCCCGCTCGCCGCGACCAGCCCGTCGGCTACTACGTCCGGAACGGCCCGCTCGGCGAGGTCTTCGGCGCCCTCGACGCCGCCGAACCCGGTCCGCGGACGATCGGTGTCGTCGGGCTCGGGGCTGGCGGCATCGCGCCCTACGCGCGACCCGGCGACAGCCTGACCTTCTTCGAGATCGATCCCGTCGTCGTCGACGTGGCGGCGGACACGCGCTACTTCACCTACCTGGCCGACGCGGCGACCAGGCCGTCGATCGTCCTCGGCGACGGTCGGCGGTCACTCGAGCACGTCCCGGACGGAACGTTCGACCTGCTGATCCTCGACGCGTTCTCGTCCGACTCGGTGCCCGCTCACCTGCTCACGGCGGAGGCGATCGCCGACGACGTCCGGACCCTCCGGCCGGGCGGTCTCCTCCTCGCCCAGATCTCGAGCCGCTCGTATGCCCTCGAGCCGGCGGTCGCGGCGGCCGAGGCCCCGCTCGGCCTGATCCCGCTCCACCGCGACTTCTCGCCCTCGCAGGAGGCGGCGGCGGACGGCGCGATCCCTTCGGAATGGGTGGCGGCGACGACGAACGCGAACCTCGCCGCGGCGCTCGGCGCCGGCTGGACCCCCGCGCAGGTCGCAGCGCGCCCGCTCACGGACGACCATCCGGACCTGCTCCGGTTCCTGCGCCCGTAGGGCCGTGCCTCGCGCCTGCAAGGCCGGCGACGCGCCCGACACGGAGACGCCTCTTCCGTCGCGCCGCGTTTCGCGCCATGCTCTGGCCGTGGAGGAACCGACCGGGACGGTCCGCCGACCCGACGAGAGCGCCTCGGCGGCGGGCGAACGGTCCGATCTGGCCGATCTCGTCGTCCGCCTCGAGAGCCTGGCCGAGGCACGTCTTGGGACCCGCCCGGTGAGCGAAGCCGCGCGCGGCCGAGCCGAGCGCCTCCGCGACCACGTCGTCGGCCACCTCCGGGTGCGTGCCGCGAGCCTCGACGCACCACTCGTCGTCCTGCTGCTGGGCCCGACCGGCGCCGGCAAGAGCTCGCTCTTCAACACGCTCGCCGGCCGGCCCACGAGCCCGACCGGCGTCCTCCGGCCGACGACGCGCGACGCCATCGTGCTCGTTCACCCGGACGATCGTGACGCCCTGCTCGCCGGGTCGTTCGCCTCGATCGACCCCGACCGGATCCGCCTGGCGGACGACTCGAGGATCAGCCCGGGGGTCGCGCTCGTCGACGCCCCGGACGTCGACTCGATCGAGCATGCCAACCGGGAGCTCGCCGACCGGCTCGTCGAGGCGGCCGACCTGTGCATCTTCGTGACGACCGCCACGCGCTACGCCGATCGGGTCCCCTGGACCGTCCTCGGCCGGGTCCGCGAGCGGGGGTTGCCGCTCATCGTGGTCGTCAACCGGATGCCGCCCGACATGGCGGAGCGGCGAGAGGTCGAGGACGACGTCGTCCGGCTGCTCGGTACGGCCGGCCTGCGGCTCCGGGCGCCCGACGAGAGCGAGCGGCCGCGCTCCGACGACATCCCGCTCGTCGCCGTCGTCGAGGGCGAGCTCGACGCCGATGCCGAGGCCCTCCGGCGGGCGCCGGTCGCGCCGGTCCTCGCCCGGATCGCGGAGCTGCGCGCCAGCCGCGACGAGCGCCGCGCGGTCGCCGCGCGTGCCCTCGGCGGCTCGCTGGCCGGCCTCGGTCCGCTGCTCGAGGCGGTCGCCGACGATGCCGAGCACGAGGCGATCGATGCCGACGCGCTGCGGCGAACCGCCGCGATGCGGTACGAATCCGAGCTCGTTGCCCTGCGCGAGGGGCTGGCCCGCGGCACGTTCCTTCGCGAGGAGGCCGTCCGCCAGTGGCACGACTACGTCGGTGCCGACGAGGTGACGCGCTTCTTCTCCACCGGAATCGGCCGCGTCCGCGGGTTCGTCGCCGCGATGTTCCGGCGTACGCCGCCGCCGGTCGAGCCCGTTCGCCGGGCCACGATCGACGACCTCGTCGGACTCGCCCGCCTCCATGCGTCGGAGGCGGCGCGACGAACCGCCACGGTCTGGGCCGACGACCCGGCGGCGGCCACGATCGTGGCCGATCGGCCGGAGCTCTGGTCGGCGGCCCCCGAGTTCGAGGAGCGCCTGCGCGTTCGACTCGAGGCCTGGCTCGCGGCGATCGGGGAGGAGGTCCGGTCCACGGGTCCGGTCAAGCGGCGGCTCGCCCAGGGCGCCTCGGTCGGCGTCAACGCGCTGGGCACGGGCGTGATGCTCGGCACGTTCCTCCACACCGGCGGTCTCACGGGCGCCGAGATCGGCGTCGCCGCCGGGACCGCGTTCCTCAATCAGAAGCTCCTCGGGGCGCTGTTCGGGGAGGCGGCGATGGTCGAGCTCCTCCGGCACGCCCGTGAGAACCTGGACGCCGTCCTCGCCTCGACGTTCGGCGAGGAGCGAGCCCGCTACGACGAGCTCGTCCCGGCCGGGGATGGCCTGCGCGAGCTCGCCGACGCGCTGCGCAGGGCCGCGGCGGACGTCCGGGCCCTGCCGCCGACGCTGCCTCCGCTCGTCCGCGCGGTCCTCGACGCACCCACCGAGCGCACGCTCGACGAGCCCGAGGCACCCGCGATCGGCCGCGTCCCGGCGCGCTGAGGCGTGCCGACCTCGGCGCTCGAAGGCTGTCTCGAGCAGCTCGGCGTCGCCATCGGGGCGGCGCGCCGGCTCGGCCTCCGCACCGACGAGGCGGACGAGGTCCTCGCCGACGCACGGCGGCGGCTCGGGTTCCCGTCGGACGCCTACGTCCTGGCCCTGGTCGGCGGCACCGGCGTCGGCAAGTCGACGCTCCTCAACGCCCTGGCCGGGGACACGGTCAGCGCCGCCTCGGTGCGCCGGCCGACGACCGGCCGCCCGGTCGCCTGGATCCCCGCCGGCACCCGCGACGAGCTCGACGGCCTCCTCGACTGGCTCGGAGTCGGCGACGTCCGAGAGCATGCCGGGATCGACGTGGACGGCGGCGATCCGCTTCCGTCGGTTGCTGTCCTCGACCTCCCCGACATCGACTCGCTCGAGCCGGCGCACCGGACGCGCGTCGAGGAAGCGCTGCCACGCGTCGATGCGGTCGCCTGGGTGACCGACCCCGAGAAGTACCACGACGCCGTCCTCCACGACGACTTCCTTCGCCACTGGCTCGGCCGGCTCGATCGACAGGTCGTCGTGCTCAACAAGACCGACCGCCTGGACGAGCGCGCTGCGAGCGAGGTCGCGGCCGACCTCCGTCGTGACACGGGGCGGGTCGTCGGGCGATCGTCGGCCCCGCCGGTGGTCGTCACCGCCGCGCGCGAGGGGCGGATCGAGTCGCTCCAACGGTGGCTGGCCGCGGGGACGGAGGCGAAGCGGGTGATCCGGGCCAGGCTCGCGGCTTCGGCCGTGGCGACGGCGGAAGCCTTGGCGCGGGACGGAGGCGTCGATCAGGCCGTCCGGGCCCAGCCGATCCTCGATCTGACGGCGCGTCGGTCGGCGATCGCCCACGCGACCGACGGCGTGCTCCGCGTCCTCGACCTCGAGACCGTCGCCGCGCAGGCGGTCGCGGCGACGCGGGCACGGGCGCGTCGCCGGGGAACCGGGCCGATCGGCTGGCTCACGTCGACCATCTACCGCCTCTCGGGCCGCGAGGCCCAGGTCGCCGACCCGCGCCGCTACCTGTCGCGCTGGCGCGAACGGGGCTCGCTGGCCGCGGCCGTCGAGCCGATTCGCGACGCGATGAGCGAACCCCTTCGCGCGGCGGCGCCTGGGACCCGCGCGGTCCTCGCCGACGCCGTCGAGCCGCGACGTCTCGACGCCACGCTGGCCGCCGCCCTCGATCGGGTGATCGCGAACACGCCTGCGACGCCACCGTCCTCGATCCTCTGGTCGCTGATCGGCGGTCTCCAGTCGGCCGTCACGCTGGCGCTCGTCGCGTCGGTGGCGTGGCTCGTCTTCATCGTCCTCGCTCGGCCCCCGATCGACGTCGTCGAGCTGCCGGTCCTCGGGCCCGTGCCGGTTCCGCTCGTCCTCCTGGCCGCCGTGCTCCTCGCCGGCTACGTCCTCGCGCGGCTCCTCGGGCTCCATGCCGGGTGGCTCGGCCGGCGATGGGCGCGCCGCCTCGGGACCCGCCTCCGGGCGGCGGTCGACGAGGCCGTCGGCACCACCGCGTTCGCGGCGCTCGAGCCGATCGAGGCCGCCCGGCGCTCGTTGTGGGCGGCCGCCCGCTCGATCGACGAGCGCTGTCGCTGAGCCCTCTGGTGCCTCTGGGCACCACGGCGTCGCCGCGCGACGCGGCTGTCACGCACGTCTGGCGGACGTGATCGGCTCCGTTGCGGCCACCCGCCTACCTTCGAGCCGATGGCTCTCCGGCTCGGCGCAACCCGCGACCCCGACTGGCGGCTGGGCCCCGTCGGCGGCCGACGGCTCCTGTTCGCCGTCACCCGCTCGCTCGCCGGCCAGGCGTCGGGGCCGAACACGGCGGGCAACGGCCGGGTGGTCGTGGCGCGTGCGGGCCGTCGGGGCCGGTCGCTCGAGGTACTCTGCGCCGGCGACGTCGGGTTCGACGTGGTGGGGCCGCTCGCGCCGCTCGCCGGCCGCTTCGGGGCGGAGCTCGTGGTCCGATACGCACCGAACGCGGACGACCCCGCCGTTCGGGCCGCA
>DASXWX010000282.1:0-2773 GCA_036503395.1 Candidatus Limnocylindrales bacterium | reverse complement strand
GGTGAGCACACCGGTGCCGGCCCGAAGGGCTACCAGCGCTCCGACGAGCGGATCCGCGAGGACGTGAGCGAGCGACTGCAGCAGAGCGGCGGCATCGATGCCCACGAGATCGAGGTCGCCGTCGACGGCGGCGTCGTCAGCCTCAAGGGCACCGTGCCGGACCGCTCGATGAAGCGGATGGCCGAGGACGCCGTCGACTCGTGCTCGGGCGTGAAGGACGTCCACAACGAGCTGCGGGTGGAGAGCCACGAGCACGACCAGAACGGCGGCTCGACGGGTCACTCCGGCCAGTCCGGCCAGACGTCCCAGACCGGCGGCTCGCGGCAGTCGGGCCAGACCCCGTCGATGTCGGGGCGCTGAGGGCACAGGCACACAGGCCCAACCGACGGCCCCGCCCGGATTTCGGGCGGGGCCGTTCCGCGTGCGGCCGCGGGTTCTCGTGGTACGAGACACACGACCGGCGGGCGACCATCCGGCGGCCGATCGTGCCGTCGGGCGAGAATTGTCGGTCGGACGTCTCGTGGCACGAGAGAAACGACCGGCTCCAGGGCTCGGGGGCGACGTGTCCCGGTCGGTTGTGCGGTGGGACGAGAAACCCGCGGTCACTGACGCGTGGGACGAGAGCCGCGGGGCTTCGTGGCCCTAACCGCGGGCCGGCATCCGGCGGGCGCGCCGGCGCGAGCGTCGCTCGAGCGCCGTGACCGGTTCCTCACGCCGATACGGAACGTCGACGACGACGGTGTGCGGTCGTCCCAGGAGCGCGGCGCGGAGCCGCTTCGCCGACTGGTTGTAGAGCAGCCGCTCCCACCAGCTTCGAGCCACGTACTCGGGGACCACGACGAACGTGATCGGGGCCTGCACGTCGTCAGGACGGTTCACGTCGAGGACGTCGAGGTAGGCCAGCAGCGGCCCGACGAGGGCCCGGTACGGCGACTCGACGACGACCAGGGGGACGTTCGGGATCTGGCGCGCCCAGCGCTCCCGCAGCCCGGCCGCTCGCTCGGGGTCGTCGGAGACGAGCACCGCCTCGATGTTCGTCGAGATCGAGCGGCCGACGTTGACGGCATGGACGACCGACCGGTCGATCCCTGCCACCGGCACGACGACCCGCTCCTCGCGATGCGGGCCGGGTAGCAGGCCGTCGGTGCGAACCGCCAGCTGGGTCGCCGATCGAGCGTACTGATGCTGGACGAAGAGCATCGCCGCGACGAGGGTCGGGATGAGGATCACGACGAGGTAGGCGCCGCCGACGAACTTCTCGGACACCACGATCACGAGGACGACCGCCGTCAGCAGCGCGCCGAACCCGTTCGTCACGAGGCGCTTCCGCCAGCCGGGCTCCTTCCGCCGGAGCCAGTGCAGGACCATTCCGGCCTGCGAAAGCGTGAAGCAGACGAACACCCCGACCGAGTAGAGCGGGATGAGCAGCGTCGTCGTGCCGCCGAAGAGCGCGATCAGCCCGGCCGCGACCGCCGCCAGGAGGACGATGCCCCACGAGTAGGCGAGCCGGTCGCCGCGGAAGGCGAACTGGCGCGGCATGTAGCCGTCCTCGGCCAGGATCGCGGCGAGGCGCGGAAACGCGTTGTAGGACGTGTTCGCGGCGAGGAACAGGATGAGCATGGTCGCGATCAGGAAGAGACCCTGCAGGAACGTTCCGTCCCCATACGCTGCGGCCGCCACGAGCGACACGACTGACGGTGAGCCGCCGATCGAGGGGACGACGGCGTACGCCGTCGCGACCACGGAGACGCCGATGAAGATGACCCCGAGGAGGCCGGCCATCGCGATCATCGTGTTCGCGGCGTTGCGCGGCTCCGGCGGCCTGAACGCAGGCACGCCATTGGCGATCGCCTCGACGCCGGTGAGCGCGACCGAGCCGCTCGCGAATGCGCGCAGGAGCAGGAGCAGGCCCAGCGAATCGCCGCCCAGCGAAACCGCGTTCGGCTGCGTCGGCAGGGCGGCCACGGTCCCCGTGACGATATGGAAGGCGCCGATGACGACGACACCCAGGGCGAGGACGACGAACACGTACGTCGGGACCGCGAAGATGTTCCCGGACTCGCGCAGGCCGCGCAGGTTCGCCACGGTCATGAGCGAGATCACGGCCACGGCGATCTCGACCTTGAGCGGTCCGGCCGCGGGAACGAGTGAGGCGAGCTGGTCGAGCGCCGACGAGGTCGACACCGCGACCGTCATGACGTAGTCGATGAGCAACGCGGCCGCCGCGATGAGACCGAAGATCGGAGCCAGCTCGGCCCGGGCGACGGCGTACGCGCCGCCGCCGTTCGGAAACGCCCGGCAGACCTGGCGGTAGCTGAGCGCGACGACGGTCAGCAGGATCGCGATCGCGATCGAGACCCCGATCGACGCGAACAGCGCCGCGGCACCGGCGAGGACGAGGACACGCAGGATCTCCTCGGTCGCGTAGGCCGACGAGCTGATCGCGTCCGAGCTGAAGATCGCGAGCGCCTTCTTCTTGGACAGCCGTTCGCCGATCTCCTCGTAGATCGAGAGCGGCCGGCCGAAGAGGATCGCGCGGACGCGCGCGAGGGCGCGGCCCGTCCGGGTGCGCGGGCGCGAGGCCGCCTCGCGGGCGATCAGCTGATGCGGCCCGGTGTAGCGGAAATACTCGTTGTGCGGCCGGTGTACCCGGATCCGCCGGTCGCCGGGGCGTCGACCACGGAGCGTTTCCTGCGGCTCGGTCACCTCGAGCGGGGCCCGACGACGACGTGCGGGCGTTCCTCCGGATTGCGCCGGATCGCGAACTCGACGC
>DASXWX010000281.1:0-5926 GCA_036503395.1 Candidatus Limnocylindrales bacterium | reverse complement strand
CGCTGCTGGTCGGGCTGGAGATAGGCGTGCGCCCACTCGACCTCGCCCTGAGATGTGCGGGCGCCCGTCGCGAGCTCCCAGCCGGCGCGGGTCACGGCCAGCATCTCGGCGTACGGCGCGTCGATCGGCGGCCAGCCACCGATCGCGAGGCCGGTCACGCGATCCGTTCCGACCGCGAGCTGGAGACCGGCCACGCCGAGCCAGGAGTAGCCATACCAGGCGAAGCGTGGCGTATCGGTCGCGTCGGCCACCGCAAGGATGTCGGCGACGAGGTTGGCCGGCGTGAGCGTGGAGGGCTTCGGTCGGGAGAGGCATTCGGCCTCGTAGTCGAAGGCGACGACGCGCGCGAGGTCACCGAGGCCGTCGATGAGGTGGCGGCCGAGGGCCGGGTCGGCGCCCCACTGGCGCATGGCGTCGGCCTGCTCGCCTTCGATCGGGACGGGATTGATCGGCAGGAGGAGCGTCACCGGCCCCTCGCCGGTGACCTCGACGTCGATCGTGTTGCCGTCGTGAAGGGTGGCGGTCGTCTTCATGGCTCCGACGGTACGGGATGCATGTCAAGCCTCTGGGCGAAACTGGCGGCATGCAGCAGTCGGACCTCCTGATCCTCTTCGGCCACCTCTACTGGATCCGCGACCGGATCCTCGATGCCGCGGACGAGGTCGACGTCCCGCTCACCGATCCGCATCCGGTGACGATCCGCGACCTCCGGCGGACCCTCATCCACGAGCTCGACGTCGAGTGGAGCTGGCGGCGGCGTCTCCAGCAGGCCGACCGGACCGACTTCCCCCGGCACGATGGCGAGCTCGACCCCGATGACTTCCCGACAATCGAGTCGATCCGGGCGTGGTGGACCACTGACGAGGCCGAGATGCGGGCCTGGCTGGCCACGCTGTCGGACGCCGAGCTGGCCGGCCCGTGCGGCGTGGAACGCCGGACGAGCCACCCGCTCTGGTTCCACCTGCAGCACGTCTACACCCATGGGCTCCAGCAGTTCAGCGACGCGGCGACCCTCCTGACGGCCGCCCAGGCCTCCCCGGGCGAGATCGACTTCCTCGAGTACGCGGCCGTTCTTCAGCGCGCGTAGATCACGCCCGGCGCGCGCCGGCCGGAACGGGCCCGAGCAGCTCCGTGATCAGCGTCTCCGCCAGCCACGACTCGTACCGCGCGTCCGACCAGCCTCGATCCTCGACGAGGAGATCCCGGACGGCGAGCGAACAGAGCGTCCAGACGACATCGCGCGCCTCGTCCTGACCGAGGCCGGGCCGGAGGGCGCCCTCGCTCGCCAGGCGGCCGACGAACCGGGCCTGCCCGTTGAGCCGCATGCTTTCGAGGTCGTCCCAAATTCGGCGCAGGTCCGGGTCCGACCGCGCGGCGTCGCGAAGGGCGCGAAGCAGCGGGCCCGCGCGCCGATGGATCCCCGGCTGCGTGGCCACGTAGCGCTCGACCTGGCGACGCGGATCCGGCTCCTCGATGACCGCCCGGATCGCCGCCCGCTGCTCGACCGGAACCTCCGCCCGCTCCGCACCGCCCGCCACGACCGCCTCGACGACGGCGGTGAAGAGGGCGGCCTTGTTGCCGAACGCGCGATAGATCGTCTCGACGGCGACGCCTGCCTCACGGGCGATGAGCGGGATCGACGCGCCTCCGTAACCGCGTTCGCGGAAGAGCGCTCCTGCCGCGGCGAGGATGTCCCGCTTCGTCTGGGCGGCCTGTGCCGCGCGACGCGTGGATCGATAGGCGCGGCGGGTCTTGACGTCCTCTGTCATTTCGCGAGAATAGCCATGTAGCCAATACAGGATCGTGCTCCGATCCTACCAGCAACGGAGGTGCGGAGATGGGCGAGGACATCCGGGAGATCGCGCGCCGAACGTTCGAGGAGATCATGCCGAGCGGCGACGTCGAGGCCTTCCGCGCGGTCACCGATCCCGACGTGATCGATCACTCCGCCCGCCCGGACGAGCCGCCCGGGATCGAGGCGGGGATCGCGACGATGCTCTGGCTCCGCACGGTCTTCGCCGACGAGCGCTGGGAGGTCGAGCGCGTGATCGTGGAGGGCGACCTGGCAGTTGTTCACGCCATCCACCACGGTCGCCATGTCGGGAACCTGATGGGAATCGAGCCGACCGGACGCGAGGTCGCCTACCCGTACATCCACATCCTCCGGTTCCGCGACGGCCGGGGAGTCGAGCATTGGGGTGTCCGCGACCACTTCACCCTCATGCAGCAGCTCGGCGTGATTCCGGATCGTCCGCCGGTCGCCGCCGCCACCGCGTGAGCGCATACTTCCGGCGCTCGATCGGGAGGTGACCGCCATGCTCTCGCGCATCGTCGCCATCCTCGCGATCGCGAGCCTCGTCTGCGGCTGCGGCGGGGCGGTACCGCCGGTCCCGTCACCATCGGCCCCGGCGACGACTGCGGCGACATCGTCAGTTTCGCCCAGTTCATCCGGTCCGCCGCCGTCGGCGGCCGCGGGCATCCACTACGTCGCGTTCGGCGACTCGATCCCGTTCGGCGGCGCCGACTGCGGCTGTCGCGGCTTCCCGCTCCTGTTCGGCGACTGGGTCGAGCAGGCGACGGGCGAGGCGGTCGACACGAAGAACTTCGCCCAGCACGACAACAACACGGCCGCGCGCGAAGCGGTCGAGCTGTCGACCCATCCCGATCTCGTGGCGGCACTCCGCGCCGCCGACATCATCACGGTCACGCTCGGGCACAACGACACGCCCTGGAACGCGATCGACGACGCCTGCGACGCCGACCACGGCCCGCTCGATCCTGACCCGACGGGAACGTGGAAGCAGGAGACCGGGCCGTGCCTGCAGAAGGAGGTCGATCGGTACCGAGCGAACCTCGCCGCCGTCCTCGACCAGGTCATCGCGCTCCGTGGTGGCCGTCCGGTCGTGCTCCGGCTCACCGAGCAGTACAACGACATTCCCGGCGATCCCTGCTGCGGCGCGGACGCGGTGAAGGCCTCGGCGACGATCAAGGACGCGTTCAACGCGGCGGCGTGCGAGGTCGTGGCGGCTCATGGCGGGCTCTGCATCGACGTCTACCACGCCTTCAACGGGCCGAACGGGCGAGGCGATGCCGGGGCGCTTCTCGCCGGCGACCACACCCATCCGTCGGCGGCCGGCCACGAGAAGATCGCCAAGCTCCTCGAGGAGGCGGGGCTGGCGCCTGTCAGATAGGTCCAGAAATCGAGTCCGTACGAGGTCGCGGGGAACGGGCAACGCGACCGATCCTCGTGCCCTGGCGACGTTCTCGAGCACAGCGGACGTGGCAGAGTGGGGCGATGGCAGTCGAGGGCGCCTCGGCGGGGGCGGTCGCGCGGGGCCGACTCGCCGTGCTCCCCGTCCCGTGGCCGGTCCTCGCGGTTGCCGGCGTCATGGTCGTCGGCCTCCTCGCCGTCGCCGGCCGGTACGGCTTCCACGGCGACGAGATGTACTTCGTCGTCGCGGGCCGCCATGCCGCGCTGGGGTACGTGGACCAGCCGCCGCTCACCCCGCTCCTGTCAGCGGCGTCGGCCGCGCTGCTCGGTGTCTCGCCGACGGCGGTCCGGCTTCTGCCGGCGCTCGAGATGGGCGCGGTCGTGCTCATCGTCGCGCTCGTGGCGCAGGACCTCGGTGGATCGCGCCGGGCCCAGGTCATCGCCGCGGTCGTCGCCGGGCTGTCCGGCTACCTCGGAGCGGGCCACCTCGACACGACGACCGAACCCGACCTGCTGGCCTGGGCGATCGTCGTCTGGCTGCTCGTGCGGCTCCTGGCCGTCTGCGCCGGGATCCGGATGCCGTGGCCGGAGATGTGGTCCGCCCTTCGAACCATCAGCTGACGCGGGGGCGACGCCCGATCCACGTCGTGGCCATCGAGCGCCGACGGAAGCCGGCGCCGAGGTACAGGCGCTTGGCGATGGCGGGGCCCGCCGTTTCCCGCCAGCCGGGAGTAACGGCAACGGAGGCGCCAAAATGCGGCGATTGCTCCCGCCTCGCGGGAACGGCGCGTGGGAGCCCGCGTTGTCTCGGCCTCGTTCGCCGTTACGCCCGCAAGACGGGAAAACAGAGCTTCGCGCCTACTTCGCGAGCTCCCAGACGTGGCCGGCCGGGTCGGCGAAGGCGGCCGTTCGGACCCCCCACGGGCGATCGATCGGACCGTTGAGGAGCTCGACGCCGCGGTCGCGCAGGTCGTCGCAGGCCGCGTCGACGTCGTCCACTGGGATCGTGAGCTGCATCCGGGAGCCGGAGTTGGCGGCAGCGACCGCGGCGGGCTGGACCAGCTCGGGCGCCGAGCGCTCGTCGAGCAGGTTCACGATCGTCGTCCCGAACCGGAACGCCGCCGAGCTCTCGTCCTCGAACAGCGGCGCGATGGCGAACGCGCGTTGGTAGAAGGCCTTCGCGGCGGCGAGATCATCGACGAAGAGCGTGATGGCGGCCACCGCGGTGGGTTGGAATGCCATCGGAAGGTCCTCCTCTTCGCGCCATACCTGTCACACGTCACCCTCGGTCACGTTATGCGAGCGGGCGACGGAACGGCGCGGCCCGCGGTGCGAAACCGCTGCCATCCGCGCCTCCCGGCGGGCATCTGACAGGAATTGGCGCCACGGCCGAGGTCGGACCCCGCCTTGCGTCACCCTGAGTGGCGATTGACACAAACGAGCGGCCGCGCCGATGAGTTCCGCACCGAGGCGCCGTCAAATGAGCACGAGCGCGCGATAGAGGACGAGATGACTGCGATCGAAGGAGCCGGGCGACCCGCACGGGCAACTATGCCGACGTGAACGGCCTGCACATGTACTACGACGTCCACGGCGAGGGGCGACCGCTCGTCCTGCTCCACGGCGGCCTCATGTCGAACGAGACCTTCGGGCCAGTGATCCCCGCCCTCGTCGCGGCCGGCCACCGGGTGATCGCGCCCGACCTGCAGGCTCACGGCCGAACGGCCGACATCGACCGGCCGATCGATCACCGACTGATGGCCGACGACATCACCGCGCTCATCCGCTACCTCGGGCTCGAGCAGGTCGATCTCGTCGGCTACTCGCTCGGGGGCGGCGTCGCCTTCTTCACCGCGGTGAAGCACCCGGAGCTCGTCCGCAAGCTCGTGATGGTCTCGGCGAACGTCCGCCGCGACGCGATCTACGCCGAGATGCTGGCCCAGCAGGGGCAGGTGGGGGCGGCCGCCGCGCCGTTCATGAAGGACACGCCGATGTACCAGCTATACGAGCGCGTCGCGCCTCGGCCCGAGGACTTCCCGAGGCTGCTGGACAAGATCGGTGGGCTGATGGCCGAGGACTTCGACTACAGCGACGCCGTTCGGAGGCTCCAGGTCCCGACGATGATCGTCTGTGCCGACGCAGACATGGCGCCACCGGCCCACTACGTCGAGGTCTTCGGATTGCTCGACGGCGGCAAGCGGGACGGCGGCTGGATGAACGAGGGCCGACCGAAGGGCGGCCACGCGCTGGCGATCCTGCCCGGGCTGACCCACTATTCGATCGGCGATTCGCCGCTGCTGGCCGACGCGGTCAACGCATTCCTCGAGACGTAGGAGGCTCGACGTGAACTTCAACTCGATCCTGATCGGCTCCGAGGACCCGGCCAAACTCAACGGGTACTACACGCGCCTCTTCGGCGAACCGGGGTTCTCCGACGGCGGCTACACCGGCTGGCAGCTCGGGTCGGGCTTCATCACGATCGGCCCGCACAGCGAGGTCCACGGGACGAACAAGGAACCGGGACGATTCATCTGGAACGTCGAGAGCGACGACGTACTCGGCGACTTCGAGCGGCTCAAGGCGGCCGGCGCCACCGTCGTCCGGGAGCCTTACCAGTTCGAGGGCATGCCGGGCTGGATCGCCACGCTCGCCGACCCCGACGGCAACTACTTCCAGCTGACGAGCCCGTTCGAACCCGAGCAGAGCGCCGGGTGA
>DASXWX010000280.1:0-13335 GCA_036503395.1 Candidatus Limnocylindrales bacterium | reverse complement strand
CCACGTCCAGACCGCCGGATCGAGCCTGACCGCGTCGTCGATCGACAACAACGTCGTCCGGACCACCGTCCAGGCGCTCTCGGCCGTCCTCGGCGGGGCCCAGAGCCTCCACACGAACGCCCGCGACGAAGCGCTCGCGCTGCCGACCGAGGAGAGCGCGCGACTGGCCCTCCGGACCCAGCAGATCCTCGCCTACGAATCGGGCGTGACCGAGACGCCCGACCCGCTCGCGGGCTCGTACTTCGTCGAGACGCTCACGAACGAGCTCGAGGCGGCCGCGAACGACTACCTCGCCGAGATCGAGGCGATGGGTGGGACGCTCGCCGCGATCGAGGCCGGCTTCCAGCAGCGCCAGATCCAGGAGGCGGCGTATCGGACCCAGCAGGAGATCGAGGCGGGCGAACGGATCGTCGTCGGCGTGAATCGCTATCGGGACGACCGGGCCGCCGCCTCGAAGCCGGCCCTCCAACGGATCGATCCGGAGGGCGAGCGGCGACAGGTCGAGCGCGTGCGGCGCGTTCGCGCCGAGCGCGACCCCGGCAGCTGGGGGGCGGCGCTCGCTCGGCTGGACGGCTGTGCGCGCGGCGGCGAGAACGTGATGCCGGCGCTCATCGAGGCAGTCGAGGCCTACGCGACCCTGGGCGAGATCAGCGACCGCCTTCGGATCGCCTTCGGCGAGCACCGCGAGCTGGTGACGGTGTGAGTCCCGAGCGCTCTCGCCAGGTCGGCGAGGTCCTCGGGCCGTCGCGCGTCCATCACGTGGCGCTCATCGTTCGGTCGATCGAGGCGTCGCTCGGGTTCTGGCGCGACCAGCTCGGGCTCGAGCACGAGACCACGACGGAGATCCCGTCCGACGGCGTCCGGATCGCCTTCCTCGGAGTGGGGGAGTCGAAGGTCGAGCTCGTCGAGCCGACGGACCCCTCGACCGGGGCCGCCCGCTTCCTCGAGTCGAAGGGCGAGGGCTTCCACCACGTCTGCCTCGAGGTCGCCGATCTCGGCGCGGAGCTCGACCGGCTCGCCGCGGCCGGCCTCGAGCTGATCGATGGCACCCCTCGTCGGGGCGCCGAGGGTCCGGTCGCCTTCATCCATCCCCGAAGCGGCGCCGGCGTCCTGATCGAGCTCATCGAGGCCCCGGGCGGCCCGGCGTGGCAGCGACTCGGGTTCGGCGCCTAGGGGCGTCGCGCTGACCGGCGATCGTCAGCCGCGGTAGCCGGCCTCGCGGAGGAGGGCGGGGATCTCGGTTGGCGATCCGGCGATGCGAAAGCCTGCTTCCTCGAGCGCCTGGACCTTCGACGCCGCAGTTCCCCGGCCACCGGACACGATCGCCCCGGCGTGGCCCATTCGGCGGCCCTCCGGCGCGGTTCGACCGGCGATGAAGGCCACCTTCGGGACGTCGCGGAGGTGCTCCGCGGCGAACGCCGCCGCGTCCTCCTCGGCCGAGCCGCCGATCTCGCCGATCAGGACGAGCGCCTCGGTCTCGGTGTCGTCGGCGAAGAGCGCGAGCACGTCGGTGAAGGTCGTACCGATGATCGGGTCCCCGCCGATCCCGACGCAGGTCGACTGGCCGATTCCCGCGTCGGTCATGGCCTGGACGGCTTCGTAGGTGAGGGTTCCGCTCCGAGAGACGACGCCGACGCCGCCCTCGGCGTGGACGGAGGCCGGGATGATCCCGACCTTGGCCTTCCCGGGCGACGTGGCCCCCGGGCAGTTCGGCCCGATGAGCCGGGCGCCCGCCTGCCGGACCGCCTCGACGACCGGGACCATGTCGAGCGCCGGGATCCCCTCGGTGATGCAGAAGATCGTGCCGATGCCGGCGGCGACGCACTCGAGGACGGAATCGGGAGCGCCGGCGGCCGGCACGAAGATGCAGGCCGTGTTCGCGTCGGTCGCGACGACCGCATCGGCGACGGTGTTGAACACCGGCACGCGGCCGTCGAGCGCCGTCCGGCCGCCCTTGCCGGGCGTCACGCCGGCCACCACGCCGGTGCCATAGTCGAGCATCGCGGCGCCGTGAAAGGAGCCCTCACGGCCCGTCAGGCCGGGGACGACGACGCGGCTCGAACGGTCGATGAGGATGCTCACGCCGCGGCACCCGCCCGCGATGCGGCGACGGCCTTCGCCGCCGCCTCGTCGAGGCTGGCCGCGGTCTCGAAGCGAGCCTCGCGGAGGAGCTGACCGGCCTCCTCCGCGTTCGTGCCGACGATCCGGACGACCATCGGCACCTCGCGATGCTGCTGTGAACGAGCGTCGATCAGCCCGTGCGCGACCTCGTCGCCGCGGGTGATCCCGCCGAAGATGTTGACGAGGATCGCGTTCACGTTCGGATCGGCCAGGATGAGCCGCATCGCGCCCGCGACCTTGTCGGCCCGCGCTCCGCCGCCGATGTCGAGGAAGTTCGCCGGCTCTCCGCCCGCACGCTTGACGAGGTCCATCGTCGTCATCGCCAGCCCCGCGCCGTTGACCATGCAGCCGATCGTGCCGTCGAGCTTGATGAAGCTGATCCCCTGGCTCCTCGCCTCGAGATCCGTCGGGTCCTCCTCGTCGAGGTCCCGCATCGCCTCGAGCTCGGGATGCCGCGGCAGCGCCGAGTCGTCGAGCGTCACCTTGGCGTCGAGGCAGACGAGGCGCTCCGAGCCGTCGCGCTCGCGGACGATCCCGAGCGGGTTGATCTCGACGAGGTCGGCGTCGTTGGTCCGCATCGTCGCGACGAGCCCCTTGGCGATCGCCACCGCCTCCTTCAGATGCGCCTCGAGCCCGAGGGCGAACGCGAGCGAGCGTGCCTGCCAGTCGAGCAGCCCGAGCGCGGCATCGGCGTGGATCGTGCGGATGGCGTCGGGCCGCTCGGCCGCGACCTGCTCGATCTCGACGCCCCCTTCCGCGGAGCCCATCACCATGATCCGCCGCGCCGAGCGGTCGAGGACGGCCGAGAGGTAGATCTCCTTGACGATGTCGGCCGCCTCGGCGACGAGGACCTTGCGGACGGTGATGCCCTTGATCTGCATCCCGAGGATCTCGCCGGCGACGCGTTCGGCCTCGTCGGCGGTGGCGGCGAGCTTGACCCCACCGGCCTTGCCTCGACCGCCGACGAGGACCTGGGCCTTGACGACGACGCCGGGGGCGCCCGTGGCGAAGATTCGCTCGGCCGCGGCGCGCGCGTCCACGGCCGTTCGCGCCACCTCCCAAGGGGGCACGGGCAGGCCCTGCGCCCGGAGCAGCGACTTCGCGTCGGCTTCCTGGATCTTCACGGGGGCGAGCTCCTCGAGCGGGGGGCAGAGCGGTGGGCGTGGCAGGCGCGGTCGGGGGTGGCAGGCGCGGTCGGGCGTGACGCGGGCCCGAGCGGTCTCCCGATGGTAATCGCGGACGTCGACGGAGGGTGCGCCGCGAGGTTTCGAGCGGATCCGCTCAGAGTGCGGACGCCGTGCTCGAGCTGTAGAGCAGCGCCACCCCGCCGACGACGAGCGCGATCCCGAGGGCCTTTGCGGGCTCCATCGTCTCGCCGAAGAGGACGATGCCGAGCAGGGCGACGCCGACCGTGCCGACGGCCGACCAGACCGCGTAGACGATCCCGACCGGCAGGTCGCGCAGGACGATCGCGAGCAGCCCGAACGAGGCGAGGTAGCCGACGACGACGACGACCGAGGGCACGAACCGGCTGAACCCGGCCGACGCCTTGAGCGCGGTCGTCGCCGCGACCTCGCTGCCGATCGCCGCGACGAGCAAGAGCCACGCCTTCATGGCGCTGAGTCTCTGCTCGGAGACGGGGCGACCGTGCGACCGGTGCACGGCGCGGAACCGGCGCGCCCGCCGGGCGCGCTACGATCAGGGCGATGTCCCATCGTGTCACGCTCATCCCCGGCGACGGCATCGGGCCCGAGCTGGCGGAGGCGACCCGCCGTGTCCTCGACGCCTCGGGCGTGCCGTTCGAGTGGGAGGTCGTCGAGGCGGGCGAGGCGGTGATGGCCGAGCATGGCACGCCGCTTCCGGAGCACGTCCTCGACTCGATCCGCCGCAACCGCGTCGCCCTCAAGGGCCCGATCACGACCCCGGTCGGGGAAGGCTTCCGGAGCGTCAACGTCACGCTTCGCCAGGCGCTCGGCCTCTACGCGAACCTTCGTCCGGCACGGTCGATGAAGGGCCTCGAGACGCGCTACGAGGACGTGGACCTCGTGATCGTCCGCGAGAACACCGAGGATCTGTACGCGGGGATCGAGCACCGGGTCGGGGCCGACGCCGCCGAGTCGATCAAGATCATCACCCGACCCGCGTCCGAGCGGATCGCCCGCTTCGCCTTCCAGTACGCGGTCGCCAACGGCCGGCGGAAGGTCACGGCGGTCCACAAGGCGAACATCATGAAGCTCTCCGACGGGCTGTTCCTCGACGCGTGCCGAACGGTCGCGGCGGACTACGCCGACCAGGTCGAGTTCGAGGACCGGATCGTCGACAACATGTGCATGCAGCTCGTCCAGAAGCCGGACCTCTACGACGTCCTCGTGCTTCCGAACCTCTACGGCGACATCGTGTCCGATCTCGCGGCCGGTCTCGTGGGCGGACTCGGCGTCGCGCCGGGCGCGAACATCGGCACCGAGGCGGCGGTCTTCGAGGCGGTCCACGGTTCGGCCCCGAAGTACGCAGGGCAGAACAAGGCCAATCCGACCGCGCTCATGCTAAGCGGCGTGCTCATGCTCCGCCACCTCGGCGAGCAGGGGGCCGCCGAGCGCGTGGAGGACGCGATCCGCGCGGTCATCGCCGAGGGCCGCGCCGTGACCTACGACCTGGGAGGGTCCGCGGGGACCAGCGACTTCGCCGACGCGATCGTGGCGCGTCTGGCGCTCGGCGAAGCCGTCCAGCCGGCACCGGTCGTCCAGTGATCGGACCCGCGAGGTGAGCGCCGGCTCGATGCTGCTGCGGTATCGCGGCCGGGAGGGAATGCTCGCCTGGGCGTTTCACCGGATCTCCGGCGTCGCGATCTGGGCCTTCGTGGTCCTCCACGTGGTCGACATCTACCTCGTGGGGGGCGACCCGAAGGCCTACGACCAGATCCTCCAGGTCTACGCGAGCCCGATCGGCCGGGTCGGCGAGATGCTGCTGGGAGCGGCGCTCCTCTACCACGCGCTCAACGGCCTGCGGATCATCGTCATGGACTTCTGGCCGGCGCTGACCCGCTATCACCGGATCCTGTGGTACGTGAACTGGGCGCTCTTCATCGTGATCGGCCTGCCCGTCGCGTACCAGATCATGGCGCCCGCCTTCGGGCTGCCCCAGTTCCTCCGGTGAGCCGATGAGCCTCTTCACGCGATCCGGCCGGGCCCGACCGCAGGGAGGCGGCTGGGAGGTCGCGGTCTGGTACCTGATGCGGGTCACGGGCCTCGCCCTGTTCGTCTTCGCCCTGACCCACTTCCTCATCCTCCACGTCCTCTACGACCCGGCCGACCAGACGGCGTCCTGGATCGCCCAGATGCGGTGGAGCAGCCTCTTCTGGCGGGTCTTCGACTGGAGCCTCCTGATGCTGGTGCTGTTCCACGGCTTCCTCGGGGTTCGGACCGTCGTGGCCGACTACACGCGAGGCGGGACCCGAACGGCGCTGCTGTCGGTGATCTACCTCCTCGCGTTCCTCCTGTTCGCCGCGGGCACATCGGTCGTGCTCACGCTGCCGGTCGTGCCGGCGGGCTGAGCCGACGATGCAGACCGACTACGACGCGCTCATCGTCGGTGCCGGCGGCGCGGGCCTCTGGGCCGCCCTCGAGCTCGCCCGGGCAGGCGTCAACGCCGCGGTCCTCACCAAGCTCTACCCGACCCGCTCCCACACCGGCGCCGCCCAGGGTGGCGTCTGCGCCGCCCTGGGCAACCAGGAGGAGGACCACTGGGAGTGGCACATGTACGACACGGTCAAGGGCGGCGACTACCTGACCGACCAGGACGCGGCCGAGATCCTCGCCCGCGAGGCGATCGAGACGGTCATCGAGCTCGAGCACATGGGCCTGCCGTTCAACCGGACACCCGACGGCAGGATCGACCAGCGCCGGTTCGGCGGACACACCCGGAACTACGGGGAGGCGCCCGTGCGGCGCTCGTGCTTCGCCGCGGACCGGACCGGCCACATGATCCTCCAGACCCTCTACCAGCAGTGCGTCAAGGCCGGCGTCCGCTTCTACGACGAGTACCACGTCCTCGACCTGCTCTTCGAGGCGCCCGACGGCACGCCCGGCGCCGGCGACACGACCGACGTGGCGAACGGCGGGCGCGCGGCCGGCGCCATCGCCTACCGGATCGCCGACGGCGAGGTCCATACCTTCCGGTCGAAGGCGGTGATGCTCGCGACCGGCGGCTTCGGGCGAATGTTCCGGATCACCTCGAACGCCTGGTCGCTCACGGGCGACGGCGTCGCGCTCGCATATCGCCACGGCGTCCCGATGGAGGACATGGAGTTCTACCAGTTCCATCCGACCGGGATCTACCACCTCGGGGTGCTCCTCTCGGAGGCCGCGCGCGGCGAGGGCGGGATCCTGCTCAACGGCAAGGGGGAGCGCTTCATGGAGCGCTACGCGCCGACGCTCAAGGACCTCGCGCCGCGGGACATGGTCAGCCGGGCCATCTACGACGAGGTTCGCGCCGGTCGCGGCGTCAACGGCGAGGACTACGTCTACCTCGACGTCTCGCACCTCGGCCGGGAGGTCATCGAGTCGAAGCTCCCGGACATCACCGACTTCGCCCGGATCTACCTCGGCGTCGAGCCGCTGCGCGAACCGGTGCCGATCCAGCCGACGGCCCACTACGCGATGGGCGGGATCCCCACGAACGTCCACGCCCAGGTCACCCGGGACGAGGTCAACACCGTCGTCCCGGGACTCTACGCGGCAGGCGAATGTGCCTGCGTCAGCGTCCATGGAGCGAACCGGCTCGGGACGAACTCGCTCGTCGACCTGCTCGTGTTCGGGCGCCGGGCCGGCCGCCAGATGGTCGCCGACCTGCGCGGGGTCGATCTTCCGTCGATCTCGCCGACGGCCACCGACCCGGCCCGGGCGGATCTGGCCCGCTTCACCGACGCCCGGCCGACCGTCGACACCACGGCCCGCATCCGACGCGAGCTCGCAGACGTGATGATGGACTGCGCGGGCGTCTTTCGGGACGAGACGACCCTCACCTCGGCCCTGACCAAGGTCCGCGAGCTGCGCGGCCGCTTCGAGCGGGTGAAGATCGCCGATCACGGCCGGGTCTTCAACACGGACCTGCTCGAGGCACGCGAGACGGGCTACCTCCTCGATTGCGCCGAGGCCACGGTCGTGGCCGCGCTGGCGCGGACGGAGTCGCGCGGCGCCCATTCGCGCGAGGATTACCCCGACCGCGACGACGTGAACTTCCTCACCCACAGCCTCGCCTACGCCGGCGCGGGCGGACCGACCCTTCGCTACAAGCCCGTCGTGGTCACCCGTTTCGAGCCGAAGCCCCGCACCTACTGAGGAGACATCCCGAGCAATGCAGGTCGACCTGCGGATCCTTCGATACGACCCCGAACGCGACGCGAAGCCGCACTGGGAGGCGTACACGGTCGAAGCCCGGCCGATCGAGCGCGTCCTCGACCTGCTCCACAAGGTGAAGTACGAGCAGGACGGGACGCTCACGTTCCGCCGGTCGTGCGCACACGGTGTCTGCGGCTCGGACGCGATGCTGATCAACGGCCGCAACCGGCTCGCCTGCCGGATCCGCGTCGACCAGCTCGGGCGCGGCAGGATCACCGTGGCGCCGCTGCCCGGCCTGCCCGTCGTGAAGGACCTCGTCGTGGACATGGACGGGTTCTTCGACAAGTACAAGAGCGTGATGCCGTACCTCGTCGCGGACTCCACGCCGCCGCCCGAGCGCGAGCGGCGACAGTCGCCCGAGGACCGGGCGCGCTACGACGACACGACCAAGTGCATCCTCTGCGCGGCCTGCACGAGCTCGTGCCCGTCGTTCTGGGCCCAGCCGTCGTACGTCGGCCCGGCCGCGATCGTCAACGCACACCGGTTCATCTTCGACTCGCGCGACGAGGCCGCTGAGGAGCGGCTCGAGATCCTGGCCGACAAGGACGGCGTCTGGCGCTGCCGGACGATCTTCAACTGCACGGACGCTTGCCCGCGGGGCATCAAGATCACGCAGGCGATCCTCGAGGTGAGCTCGGCCATCGTCGAGCGCCACGCCTAGTGCCCGCGTCGCCCGAGTTCCGGGAGATCGCGCCGATCCTGCCGGTGCGCGATCTCGAGGCGGCGCTCGAGCGCTACCGACGACTCGGGTTCGAGGTATCGAAGGCCGCCGAGCCGGAGCGGTACGGATTCGCGCGGCGCGGTTCGGTCTCGCTCCATCTGTCGGAGTGGGCGAAGCATGACCCCGCGCGGACCGCCTCGTCGGTCTATCTCTACGTGGGCGACGCCGACGCCGTCCGGGCGGAATGGGCCGCGGCCGGGGTGGCGGGTCGGTTCACCGAGGCCGAGGACACGGACTACGGCCTGCGCGAGTTCGCCTTCGTCGACGCCGATGGGACGCTCCATCGCGTCGGCTCACGAATCGCGGCGCCGGCTGCGACGGCGACCGTCGAGCCGCGAGTCGGGGAGCCGCAGGTTCCGGAGCTGTCGCCGGGCGGTCGTCGGTTCATCGTGCGGACCGATGGCGCGGCGCGCGGGAACCCCGGCCCGGCGTCGCTCGGGGCCGTCCTGATCGACGGGTCGCGAACGGACGCCCTCGACCCGCTCGCGCCACCCGATGCCTCGATCTCGGAGTACCTCGGCCGCCAGACGAACAACGTCGCGGAATACACGGGGCTCGTCCGGGCGCTCGAGCTGGCGAGCGACCTCGGGGCGACCGAGGTCGACCTGCTGCTCGATTCGAAGCTGATCGTCGAGCAGCTCAACGGACGCTGGCGAGCCAAGGACCCGAAGCTGATCCCGCTCCTCATCGCCGCCCAGCAGCGCCTCCGCGGGCTTGGCCGCTGGTCCGCGGCGCACGTTCCGCGGGCGCAGAACGCGGCCGCCGACGCGCTCGCGAACGAGGCGATCGACCGGGCGATGGCCGGTGGTCCGGCCCGCGTCGTGGTCCGGCCATAGACGAGGACCGGCGCGACGCGCGGTGATCCTGATCGGCCGCGGCGATCGGGCTGGCGCCGGCTAGAATCGACCGGCCAGCGAGGCGATCGGATGGTCGCGCGCCGGGGCGGGGTGACCCGCCGACGGCGTGAGGAAAGTCCGAGCTCCGCAGCGCAGGGCAGCGGGTAACGCCCGTCCGCCGTGAGGCGAGGACCAGTGCCACAGTGACGATGCCGGCGCTTCGGCGCCGGAGTGAAACGCGGCAAACTCTGCCCGGAGCAAGGCCAAATAGGAGGGCGCAACCTGCCGCTCGTCGGCGGGGGAGAGGTGCGCTGCCCAGCCCTCGGGTCGGCCGCATGAGCCGTCGGGTGACCGGCGGCCCGAGATGGATGACCATCGCCGCGGCATCAGCCGCGGTACAGAACTCGGCTTACAGATCGCCTCGCTGGCGATCAGTCCTCGTCGGGGCGGAAGATGTGCGGCGCGACGCAGGCGTTGCAGATGGGCGTCGCCGACTCGAGGTCGCCGAGCGGCAGCGGGCGCTTTCGGTCGGGGAACAGGCACTCGACGTCATACACGCGATCGTCGGCAACGTCGACGCGGATCAGCCGGCGGAACGTGCAGCGGCGGATCCGGTGGGCGGCGAGGCGATACTCCCCGGGTTCCTGGGTCAGCTGGGGCAGCGGGAGCGCCATCGGTCGCGCGGTCCTCGAACGAGAGCAGGATCCCGGTCCTGCCCGGCGGCCGAGCCTAACAGCCCGCCGGCCTCGCAGACAAGCCGAGAAAGGTACTAGACTCCCGGGCCGCCGGATCATGCCGGCTACGGGAGGGGTGATGCGAGGACGACGTCGACGCCAGCGAGCGGCGGCCGATGCGGCGGCGATGCCACTGCACGACACGAGAACGGCGTCACCACAGCCGTCGATCTGCCCGTTCCTGCGCTTCCAGGGCTCCGAGGGCCTGACCTTCCCGATGGAGCGCCCGGATGACGGCAACGTCTGCACGGCGCTCGAGGAGCCGGCCGTCCAGTCCACCCGTCAGCAGGAGCTCGTCTGCCTCGTTGCGGCGCATGCGGACTGTCCTCGCTATCTGCGCGGCGTGGCGGTCACGACGAAGCGGGCCGCGCGCGCAGAATCTCGGACGCTCTCACCGGCCGTCGTCGCGTCGCTGGTCGTGCTCTTCGCGTCGGCGGTCGTGTCGGTCGGATACGTGGCCGCGTCCGGCGGGCTCACGCTCCCGCCCGATGCCGCGACGGCGCTCGTGACGACAGCGAGCCCGACCACGACGACGGCGGCCGGGGGCGTTGCCGGGATCTCACCCACGCCCACGAGCGGTCTCGTCTCTGCCCGGTCGGCGTCCGCCACCCCGCCCGTCGCGCCAACTCCCGCGCCAACTCCCGCGGCGACGCCCGCGCCGACTCCCCGACCGACCTCGGCACCGACACCGAAGCCGACGGTTCGTCCGTCGCCGGCCGCCACGAGCGATCGCTTCGACGTGCTCACGCCCTGTCCCGGGCAGTCGGACTGCTGGATCTACGTCGTCCGCGCCGGCGACAACCTCTTCAGCATCGCCCACTGGTTCGGGGTTCCCCTGGATGCCGTCTACGCGATGAACCCGTGGGCGCAGACGGTGACCCTCCGGGCCGGCCAGGAGCTTCGGGTCCCGACGCCGACCCGCTGACGGCGGGGCGTCCGCGCGTAGCGGGTGCCTGGCGACCCACCCGGTCTTCCAACCATGTTGGCGACGTTTCGCGTCTTCGGCGTCGAGGGGTCCACGACCGCCTCCAGGATCCCAACGCCCGCTTGGCGCCCGCGAAATGCACGTTGACGCCATCGCTTTTGCCCCTACAATGCGCCGAAGTGGCATGAAGTGGGGCCAAGTGGGGTCTCACGGCACGACGCTCCCGTATGGCCGAAGGGATCGATCGACTGGTGTTCACCGGCGAGTACCGGCACTCGGTGGACGACAAGGGCCGCATCGCGGTCCCTGCCCGGTTTCGCGCCCAGCTCGCGGAAGGCGTGTTCGTGTCACGCTGGATCGACCAGTGCCTCGCGATCTTTCCGCGACAGGCCTGGGAGGACCTCTCGGCCCGCGTGGCCGAGCTCCCCGTCGGCGACGCCGGATCGCGCGCCTTTCAGCGCTTTCTGTTCGGCGGCGCGATCGAGACGGAGCTCGATCGCTCGGGCCGCGTGCTCGTTCCCGAGTACCTCCGCGGTTGGGCCGGACTGGCGGCTGACGCCGTCCTCGTCGGCTCCCGCGATCACGCCGAGATCTGGGCTCCGGGCCGCTGGGACGACGTCCGGCGTGGCCTCGAGAACCCCGACGAGCTCGCCCAGCACCTGGCCGGGCTCGGGATCTAGGCGACCAGATGCGCTTCCAGGGTCCGTCCGGGACCGATCGTCCGAACGGTGGCGGAGAGCTGCAGGGGCACCTCCCGGTGATGGTGGAGGAGGTCATGTCGATGCTCTCGCCGACGCCGGGCAGTCTGCAGGTGGACGCCACCCTCGGCGGCGGTGGGCACACCGAGCGGATCCTGGAAGCGTCCAGCCCCGACGGCAGGGTCCTCGGGCTGGACGCGGACGAGGCCGCGATCGCGCGGGTTCGCGCTCGCCTCGCGCGGTTCGGCGACCGGCTGATCGTGCGCCGCTCGAACTTTCGCGAGCTCGCCGACGTCGCGCGCGCCGCGGGCTTCGACCTGATCGACGGCGCGCTCTTCGACCTCGGCCTCTCGAGCTTCCAGCTCCGCGACGTCGAGCGGGGGTTCGGGATCCGGGCCGGGGGCCCGCTCGACATGCGGTTCGACCCGACCCGCGGCGTCCCGGCGAGCGAGCTGCTCGCGACGCTCGACGCCGATGAGCTGACCGCGCTCCTCCGGCGCTACGGGGAGGAGCCGAATGCCCGCCGGATCGCACGTGCCATCGCCGATTCCAGACGCGCGGCCCCGATCACGAGCGCCGAGGAGCTCGCCGAGCTCGTCGAGCGCACGGCTCCCGCCGCCCCGCGAGGCCGCCGCCGGATCCACCCGGCAACGCGCGTCTTCCAGGCGCTCCGGATCGCCGTCAACGACGAGCTCGACGCGCTCCGCGACGGTCTCGCCGCGGCGGTGGACCTGCTTCGGCCGGGCGGTCGGCTCGTGGTCCTGAGCTACCACTCGCTCGAGGACCGGATCGTCAAGCGCCTCATCGCCTCCGAGCGACGGGGCTGCGTCTGTCCTCCGGAGTCGCCGGTCTGTGTCTGCGGCCACCGGCCGCGGCTCCGGCTCGTGACGCGTCCTTCGCTCGTACCGTCGGCCGCGGAGGTCGCGGCCAACCCCCGGTCGCGGAGCGCCCGGCTGCGGGCGGCGGAACGGCTGGCGGCATAGCGCCGCTGTCCGGGGCGGCGAGGCGCCGCCGACACGACGTCGATCCCCACGTTGGAACGGAGGAGGTTCCGATGAGCAAGCGCCACCAGGCGAGCCGGCGCCGCGCGTACGGCCGCCGCCAGCACGAGATCCACGAGCGGACGACCCGGCGGGAGGAGCCGGTCGACCTCGCGTTCGATGCCGCCTGGGATGCCGCCGAGCAGCGATCGACGATCGATCTCGGCTTCGCGCGTCACCTCCGCCTGGCGCTGGGCGACTAGACGATGGCGATCT
Organism: Candidatus Limnocylindrales bacterium; assembly: GCA_036503395.1. GTDB lineage: Bacteria > Chloroflexota > Limnocylindria > Limnocylindrales > CSP1-4 > DASSHA01. The sequence goes on along the minus strand of DASXWX010000280.1, from coordinate 648 downwards.
ACGAGGCCGCCAGGCCGCGGCCCTTCTTCCGCCCCGGGCTCGCCCCGCGTGTCGCCCGTCCGGCCGGCCGGCCGATCGAGACGGGTCTCGCCCGCCGCCGACTCAACGGCGCCGTTCGCGCCCGCCGCCGCTCGAACCGGATCGGGATCGCACTCGGCGCGATCGTCGTCGCGTTCCTCCTCGCGTTCTTCTCGCTCGCCCAGACGATGCGGGTCTCCGCGACCGGCTACGACATCGAGCGCCTCGAAAGCGACCAGGCGGCGCTCGTCGCCCAGCAGCGACAGACGGTCAGCGATATCAGCCGGCTCGGTGGCGTGTCCGCGATCCGCCACCTCGCGATCGCGAACGGGCTCACCCAGCTGACCGACCCACTGATCGTCGGCGCCAACTGAGCATCGCGCGTCAACGATCGCGGACAGGAGGACGAGGCTGATGGGCCGGACCGATTCGCGCCGCCGGCTGCTCCTGCTCCTCGTCGGGCTCGTGGTCGTGTCTGGCAGCCTCCTCTCCCGGCTGGCGTGGTGGCAGGTCGTCCAGCGCGGCAACCTCGCGGCGGCCGCCCGGGCCCAGACCTCGATCACGGTCGAGCAGTCGAGCCGCCGCGGCTCGATCTACGATCGAAGCGGGACCATCCTCCTGGCCACGACG
>DASXWX010000279.1:0-3304 GCA_036503395.1 Candidatus Limnocylindrales bacterium | reverse complement strand
CGTCGCCGACGAGCGGAGCGTTGAGGAAGGCGAAGCCGATCCCGGCGATCACGAGCCCGAGCGAGAGCACCGGCAGCGGCAGGTCGGGGCCCCCGAGGCCGAGGAAGAGCGTGCCGGCCGCGATCACGAGATGGGCCAGGCCCGTCGTCGCACGCCGCCCGAACCGCGCGACGAGCAGCCCGTTGCGCGGTGACAGGATCGCGATGGCGACGGCCATCGGGACCAGGACGAGGCCCAGCACGACGCCGCCGACGCCGTCGACGCGGGCCGCCGCGACCGGCACGACCACGACCGCGCCGAGAAACGCGGCCTGGCCCGCGAAACCGAGGAGCATGAGCGCCTGAAGCCCGCGGTCATGGAGCATCGCGAGCGGCACGACGGGGGCGCGCGTCCGCCCGAGGTGGACGTGGAGGACGGCGCCCGCGACCAGCGCAACGATGGCCGCGCCCAGGACGATCGCCTCCGGCCCGAGCACCGGCAGCCGGTTCACGACGAAGACGAGGGCGAGGACGGCGGCCGCGAGCAGCGCGATCCCGCCGACGTCGAGGCGGGCGTCGCGACGGCCACGGTCGGGATCGAACCGCCAGACGAGCAACGCCGCCGGCGCGACGAGGATCCCGAGCGCCATCGCACCGCGCCAGCCGAACAGCTCGAGCAGCAGCCCGCCGAAGAGCGGACCGCTCGCGAAGCCGACGCCCACCGCGGCGACGTTGATCCCGAGGGCTCGCGCCCGGACGGCGCCCGTCATCCGTCGCGCGATCAGGGCCATCGTCAGCGTCGGGATCGCGCCCGCCCCGACACCCTGGACGACACGCGCGCCGACGACCACGGGGAGGCTCGGCGCGAGCGTCGCGACGAGCGCACCCGACGCCACGAGGCCCACGCCGGCCGCGAGGCACGGCACCAGCCCGAAACGCCGGGCGAGGCTGCCATAGACCGCGGTCATGACCGCAAACGCGGCGCTGTAGCCGAAGACGACCCAGCCGACATCGCCCGTCCCGGCGCCGAACGCCGCCGCGATCGCCGGCTGGGCGACGGCCCCGCTCGTCGTGTTCGCGACGGCGATCGCGTAGATCGAGAAGACGGTCGCGACCAGAAGGCGCTGCGAACGCATGCCTGCGTCCCCGTTCGCGTCCGCCCCGGTCACCCGACCGGCGGCGCTCGAGCTCGCCGGTCGATCCACGTCAGCGCCGGCGGCGTGTCTTCCGAGCCGCGACCTCCCGCTGCCGCTCCTCGCGCCTGAGTGACCCGGCGAGGTCCTCGCGGGCGGCCCGGAGGTGCCGCCGGATCGCACGCGCCGCCCCTTCCGCGTCCCGCGCCTCGATCAGCTCGAGCAGCTCCCGATGCGCGCCGTGCGAGTCGTACTCGCTCGACAGGACGTGGTAGCGGTGGACGTCGTCGCGCAGATGCAGGATCACCTCGCGCATCTTCGGCCGGTCCGCCCAGCGGTAGAGCTCGGCATAGAACTCACGCCGCGCGATCCGACCGGCCTCCCCCTCGTGGTCGACGTGCATCCGGCTCGACATCTCCATGAGCCGGGCGACGCCCTCGTCGGTGACGTTCCGGACAGCGAGCCGGACGCAGTGCACCTCCAGCAGCAGCCGCATCTCGTAGATCTCGTTGACGTTCGCGGCGGTCAGGGCCGCGACACGCGCGCCGCGCCGGCCTTCGATCCGGACGAGGCCCTCGGCCTCGAGCCGGCGAAAGGCGTCGCGGAGAGGAATCCGGCTGACGCCGAGCTGTTCCGCGATCACCTCCTGGCGGAGGCGGGCGCCCGGCTCGAGGATCCCGCCGAGGATCGCCGTCCGGAGCGCGGAGGCAGCGGACTCCTCGGCGCTGCGGTCTCCATTCGACACGGACGCGAGCGCGGCCAACCGGGGCAGGTGGCCGTCCCTCGGGTGCACGCCGTCGGTCCCGTCCACGTTCGTCGTCGGGCGCTCCTTCGGTTGACGGGGGCGATCGATCGAGTCTACGGCACGGACCGCGGCGGAAACGGGCGGAGCGGCGGTCGCCCCGGCTTCGACCCGCGCTCCCCGGGCGGTCACGAGACCCGGACCACGAGCTTGCCGACGTTGCGCCGGGCGAGCATCTCCTCGAACGCCCCGTGGATCGTGTCGAGCTCGTACTCGCGGTGGACGACGACGCGCACGCTGCCGTCGTCCACCAGCCGCAGGGCGTCGCGGAACTCGGCGTCACTGAAGCCGGCCGTCGCGAGCAACCGCAGCTGCATCCGGTAGAAGAGCGGGAGCTCGAGCGGCATCGTCGCGCCGGCGTGCGATCCGGCCGAGAGGATCCGCCCGCCCTTGTCGACCGCCGCGACGGCGTGCGGCCAGAGCTCCGGATCGCCGACGTTGTCGACCACGACGTCGACGCCGCGCCCACCGGTCACCCCGCGGACGCGCCCGGTCAGGGCAGCCGGGTCGTCGTAGGTCACTGTCGCGTCGGCGACATCGTCGAGCGCGGCCAGCCGCTCGTCGCTCCTCGCCGCAGCGATCACCCGCGCGCCGAGGGTCCGGGCGATCTGTGCCGCCGCGATGCCGAGACCGCCGGCCGCGCCGAGAACGAGCACGTCCTCGCCGGCCGTGACCGCGCCGACCGTGCGGACGAGGTGGAGCGCGATCGGGACGGAGTGCGCCATGCCCGATGCCGCCGCGAACGAGACTCCGTCCGGGATCGGGTAGAGGACCCGCGCCGGCAGCGCGACGAGCTCCCCGAAGCCGCCGGGGCGATGGACGCCGACGTAGACCGGCCGCTCGCACATGCTCTCGCGGTCGCTCGTGCAGAACCGGCAGCCGAGGCACGGGATCATGGGTCGCGCGACGACCCGATCCCCGGCCCGAAGCCCCGTCACCCGCCGTCCCACCGCGACGACTTCGCCGGCGGGATCCACGCCACCGATGTGCGGCACGGTCGCGTTGCGGCCGATGTTCGTCCGGTGCATGACGTGAATGTCGGTCCGGTTGACGCAGACCGACCGCACCGCCACGAGGGCCTCGTCATCGGCCGGTGCCGGTGGATCGACCTCGCCGACGAACAGCCCCTCGGGGCCGCCGAAGGTGCGCAGAACCGCCGCCCGCATTGCACCTCCCCGCTCCTCGAGTCACCACCTCGGGACGCGATTCTCGCGCCGCCGCCGTGTTCGGATGAGGCTCGCTCTGTATACTAACCGGCGCTGCCGGACACCCGAAACCCCCCGCTGCCGAGGGAGCGACGATGGCCACTCTGATCGACCGGCCCGTGCTGCGCGAGAGCTATGAGGAGCTGGCCGACCGGCTCCGCGGCGATGCCTCGGGCAGCATCGTCC
>DASXWX010000278.1:0-8209 GCA_036503395.1 Candidatus Limnocylindrales bacterium | reverse complement strand
GCCCCAGAGGATCGACGGGCGGTCGCGGTGGTCGCGAACGGCGAACCAGGCGAGGCCGAGGATGAGGAAGCCGATGAGGGCGGCGATGGTCCGGTGCGTCCACTCGATCCAGGCCTGCCCGTCGTTCGCCGGCGGCAGGATCTGGCCGTAGCAGAGCGGCCAGTCCGGGCAGGCGACGCCGGAGCCGGTCGCGCGGACGACGACGCCGACCGTGACGAGCAGGAGAGTCGCGGCGACGGTGGCGGCCGCGAGCTTCTGGTAGCGGGACACTCGTACTCCGGGACCGAACGTGGGAACGGTCCGGATTGTACCGCCGTGCCGTTTCGGGCCCGGATCCGCGCTCGGGTCTACGCTCTTCCCGTGATCGGAACGAGAGGGTCCGCATTCGCGCGCGTCGCGGGGACGGCGACGATCGCCCTCGCCCTCGTCGCCTGTTCGACGAACACGTCGCCGTCGCCGTCTTCTTCGGGTCTGGGTGGGGCGAGCTACAGCGTCCTGCCGGTCGTCGTCAGCACGGACCTCGCGCCGGGCAAGAACCGTCTCCTGTTCCTGTTCGTGGATCAGCAGAACCGGCCCGTCTCGGCTCCCGATCGCACGGCATCGGTCGCCGTGTCGCCCGGGGAGCAGCCGTCAGCGTCGGCGTCGTCCGTGCCCGCGACCTTCCAGTGGGGCAACCAGGACGCGAAGCAGGGCTACTACATCGCGGACGTCACGTTCTCGCAGGCGGGGCCGTGGGCGGCGGTGTTCACGACGAAGGCCCCGGGGGCGGCCGAGGAGAAGATCCCCTACTCCTTCGACGTCCACGACAAGCACATCGGCGTGACCGTGGGCGACAAGGCGCCCTCGACGAAGACCCCAACGAGCGCCGACGTCGGCGGCAAGCTCTCGGAGGTCTCCACCGACTCCAACCCCGATCCGCGCTTCTATCAGCTTTCCGAGGACCAGGCACTCGCCCAGCACAAGCCGTTCGTGCTCCTGTTCGCGACGCCGGCGTTCTGCCAGAGCGCCCTCTGCGGCCCGACCCTCGACCGGGTCAAGGCGGTTGCGAAGGACTACCCGAACCTCACCTTCATCCACGTCGAGCCGTACGTGATGAAGGTCGTCGACGGCAAGCTGCAGCCGGTCCTCGACGCCAACAACCAGCTCCAGTCGAACGACATCACGAACGCCTGGAGCATCCCGAGCGAGCCGTGGCTGTTCACGGTCGACAAGGAGGGCGTGGTACAGGGCTCGCTCGACGTCGTCTTCAGCGACGACGAGCTCCGCGCGGCGATCGACAAGGTCAAGTAGCGGGCGCGCCCGTCCGGACAAGAGCGGTCTGCCGCCCAGCGCACGAAACGCTCGGCCGGACCGGGCCAGGACCCGGCCTCTGCCACTCAGCGCACGAAACAGCGGCTGAGTGCTGCCAAACACGACCCTCGGCCGTCACTTCCGCCGGTGGCCGGCGAAACCGACGCCGAAACCAGCGCTCCTCCGTCGTAGCCGCCGCTCAACGGCGGACCGTTCGAGCGATTTGGATGGCGCAGTTCCCGGATGTGGGGATATCCCACGTCCCAGCCGAAGTGCGCAGGTCTCGCGCGGAATCCGGCGCGGTCTGTGGCCCGTGGCCCACACTCCGACGAGCTTCGGGGCGTCCTGCTCGTCGAGAGGAGGTTTCGAGCTCGAAATCCGGCTCAGTGGTGGGATCTGCCCACAGACGGCGGCTACTTGGAGGCCATCCCTGCGCCTCTAGGCCGGGGCGACTCCCGTCCCGCTGCTCCCCGGGGCCACGACAGGGTCGCCCGCCCCGCACCTCGGGCACGAGTCGGGGCCGGGCTCGTACGTGGGCAGCTCGAGCCGCCAGAGCGCGTGGAGCGGATAGACCCGATTGGTCAGCGGCGATTCGATCGAGGCCCGCCCGCCCGAGCGGTCGACCAGGACCTCGCAGCCGACGATCTCGCCGCCCATCGTCTCGACTGCCGGCAGCATCGCCAGGATCGAGCCGCCGGTCGTGAGGATGTCGTCGACGAGCAGGACACGCTCGCCCGGCCGGATCGTGAAGCCGCGCCGAAACTCGCGCCGGGTCGAGCCGTCGTCGGCCCGGACCTCCTCGGCGAAGATCGCCCCGGTCCCGAGCTGGCGTCCTGTTTCGAAGGCGAGGATCACCCCGCCCGTGGTCGGGCCGGCGACGAGGTCCACCGCCGCCTCCCGGCAGCGTGCCGCCCAGAACCCGCACAGCTCCGACGTCGCCGCCGGGTCCGAGAGCACCGCGAACTTCTCGACGTACGCGTCGCCGTGCCGCCCGCTCTTGAGTTTGAAATGTCCCTCGCGCAGCGCGCCGCTGGCCCGAAACAGCTCCTCGGTCCGTGCCGCCACCGCCGCGTCCGCGGCAATCTCGACGGCCGGCTTGATCGTGGTCACCCAGGGAAGTCTACGGAGACGTTGGCGCCGAGAGCGTCACGGTGTCCAACCGGCCGATCACCAGCCAGCCTTCGACTTCGCCACAGGAGGACTGGGAGGTCGGCGCCGGACACGCTTTCGAGTCGGGCACGAAGCGACGGACGAGGTACATGCCCTCCGCCGGCAGGTCGGTAATTCGAAGATCGCCAGGCGATTCGTGCGGGACGTGGATCGCGTCGGGCGGAATCTGCTCGTCGTGTCGGGGAATCGACGATGCAGTATCTGCGATCCACGCCGGCGGACACCAATGTGGCTCCGCCGGTAGTTGGAGCGGGCAGAAGTACGTGTACGGGCTCACCGCGAGGAAGCCGTCGACCGGATAGAGGCTGGCCGCCGGGTGATTCAGCTGCCGAAGGTCGCTCGGCCTCCAGTACCCGTCCGACGACGGAAGCGTGAGGCGCCCGAGATCGATGAGACGCGTTCGGGACTCAACCCGGATGGCGAACGTTGCGGTCGTCGGCCCGCCAAGCTCGGTCAGCGCGGCCGCCGAACCGGCGAAGACGAAGGGCTGGCCGTCCGCGCTGGTACCAAACGTGAAGGGCGGGCAGGTGACGACGGCGTCCGGCGACGGCGTCGCGAAGGCATCGATCAGCGGGCATGGCTGCGGCACCAGGGTCAAGGTTCCGTCGACAAGGATCGTGTGGCCGACGAACGCGTCGGGCTGCTCCCGCAGGTACCGCAGGAAGTCCGCCGATGCGAACCGATACGCCATGACTTCTTGCTGGGCGGGAGAGACGGAGGCCGCCACTCGAGGCGAGATCGGCATGGCCGTCGCGACGAGGTCCCACTGTGCGGGTCCGGGTGGATCCGCGGTCAGGCATTCGCCGCTTCGCGGCGGGTTTGGCAGCCGGCTCAGGCAGGGACCGGGTCGACCGACGAGGGCGAGGACGTGAGCCGGATGTGGCGACCCTTTGGCCGAGTCGAGCGCGTCGGACGGAACCTGGATGCCGTCGGGGGGAATGAGGGCGTCACCACGCGGGCTGTACCTGTCGGCGGCGTCCCGGATCCACGCGGGCGGGCACCAGGAGCGCCCGCCGGCCCGGATGATCGGGCAGGCGAACGGCGCCATGGCCCCGTCGAGGTACCCGTCGACGAGGTACAGGTCGGCCGCGTCGACGTCCTGCATTGACCGAAGATCGCTCGGCTGCCACGCCTCCTTGGACGGCGGCAGCGTTACGACGCCCAATGCCGTCAGTCGATCGCGAGAGTCAGCCCGGATCGCGAAGGTCGCCGAGACGTTGCCGTTCGAAAGGCGGTCGCGGACTCCCTGGGTTGCGGGGACGACGAGCGGATGGTCGGTCTCCTCGGGGAGAAAGACATATCCAGGGCAGTCGAGGGGCTGTGGGTTCACGCAGGACCCGAGGATCTCGCTGAGCGTCCCGTCGACGAGGATCGTGTGGCCCACGAACGCGTCCGGCTGCTCGCGCAGATAGCGCAGGAACTCCCGCGAGGGGACGCGATACGACGTGACCTCGGTCGGCCCAGCGACGCGCCCGGATGCCGGAGGCGACGGGGTCGGTGACGCGGACGGCCGCGACCCGCCGGCGACGAAGAAAGCCCCGCCGACGAGAGCCACGACCGCGACGAGGGCCACGAGCGACGCCGCCGTCCGCCGCGCCGGCGCGAACGATCGAACCGCCGCGGCCCACCGGCCGACGCGATCCTGCCCCGACGCGTTCGCCCGCGCCGCGACCCGACCCACCAGCTCCGGATCGACCTTCGACCGCTTCGCCCGCCGATCGAGCAGCTCGCTCAGCTCGTCCTCGAACGACGGCCGGTCCCCGCCGCTCCCGCCGGCCGCGCCCCCGCCGAGGCCTTCGGCCCCGCTCACGCGTCTTCCCTCGCCAGCGCCCGCTCGAGGGACTTTCGCGCCGCGAACAGCCGCGACTTCGCGGTCCCCACGGGGACGCCGAGGACCGTCGCGATCTCGTCGAGCGGCCGCCCGTCGAGGTGGTGGAGGACGAGGATCGAGCGTTCGTCCGCCGACAGCCGGTCGAACGCCCGCTCGACCGCCCGCCGCCGGACAATCTCGGCGGCCAGATCCCCGACGCCCGCCAGGCCCTCGAGCGCGTCGGCCGGGATCTCGCGCACCCGACGGCGCCCACGCACGCGCAACGCGCGACGACACGCGTTGAGCAGGATCGACGTCAGCCAGGCGTCGAACCGCCCGACCTCACGGAGCGACGGCAGCTGCCGCCAGGCGGCGAGCAGCGCGTCCTGGACGACGTCGTTCGCGTCGGCGTCGGACCCGAGAATCGCCGCGGCCGTCCGGACCATTCGCTCGACCCGTGCCTCGATGAGCTCCGTGTAGGCAGAGACATCGCCACCCTGGGCCCGCCGGATGCAATCCGGGTCCAAGCCGCCCTCCCTCGCGATGTCCTCGCTCCATCAGAGCCTCGAGCCCACCTCGAGGTTCGCCCGAAAACGATGGACGATCGGCGCGGGCCGAACGAGCCGCTACGGCCGGTACTCGACTCCCTTCGCCGACGTCGCGCCCGGTCTCTTCGGCAGCGCGGTCCCGACGAGCTCGCGGTACGACCCGAGACCGCGGCGCAGACACTCGGCCCGCAGCTCCTCGACGAGCCGGACGGGCAGGGTCGGGTCGGCGAAGATCGCCGTGCCGATCTGGACCGCGACCGCGCCGACCGCGAGGAAGTCGAGGACGTCCGCGAGCTCGGTCACGCCGCCGATGGCGACGACCGGGATCTTCACCGCCTGGACCGCCTCGTAGACGACTCGCAGCGCGATCGGCTTCACCGCGGGGCCGGAGAGGCCGCCAAAGACGTTGCCGAGCAGCGGCCGGTCCCGCCCCGGCGCGACCGCGATCCCGGACAGCGTGTTGATCGCGGTGAGCGCGTCCGCGCCAGCGTCCTCGATCGCCCGGGCGATCGGCCGAATGTCCGCGACGTTCGGCGAGAGCTTCACGAGGAGCGGCAGGTCCGTGGCCCGCCGCACGGCTGCCGTGACCTCGCCCGCGGCGCCGGCGTCGATGGCGAACTGGAGCCCGCCGCGGCCGACGTTCGGGCACGAGATGTTGAGCTCGATCGCCGCAACGCCCGGCACGCCCTCGAGACGCCGGACGACCTCGACGTAGTCGCCGACCGACTCGCCGGCGACGTTGACGACGACCGGCACGCGCCAGCCCGCCCACGTCGGCGCGTACTTCTCCACGACGGCGTCGACGCCGGGGTTCTGGAGCCCGATCGAGTTGAGCATCCCGGCCGGCGTCTCGGTCACCCGCGGCGGCTGATTGCCGACCCGCGGCCGGAGCGTCGTTCCCTTGCAACAGATCGCCCCGAGCCGCTCGACCGCCACGACGTCCCCGTACTCGATCCCGTAGCCGAACGTTCCCGACGCGACGAGGACCGGGTTCGCCAGCCGAAGCCCACGACCGAGCTCGACCGAGAGGTCGACCAGCCCTGGCTGCCCCCCGACGAAGGGCGACTCGGCCGGAGACTCCACGGGCTCGGCGATCACCTCCTGGGCGCCGAACCGGGCGACCGTGATCGGACGACCTTCCTTCGGTGCCGAGACGATCGCGGAGCGGATCTTCCGAACGGTCGGCCGCCGCTTCGCTCCCGGCGGCTTCGGTGCCGTCGCTCGAATCTCGGCCGCGGTGACGACCCGCCGCTTCGCCTTCATTCGCGCGCCCTTCCGCTGCTCACCAGCCGCCCTCCCAGTCGACCTCCGCGGAGCCGAAGACCGGCCCCTCGCGGCAGACCCGCTGGGGCTGGCCGTTCGTGCCCATGACGACGCACCCGAGGCAGGCCCCCACCGCACAGCCCATGTTCTGCTCCATCGACACCTGGAGGAACGCCTTCCGCCGAGCCTGCGGCGACCCGAAGGGATCGGGCCGGCCGGCTCCGCGCTTGCGGCCGAGCTTCGCCACCCCAAGCCGCTCGCGGCGACCCTCGGCGAGCTTCGCGAGCGCCGCGAGCATGCCCTTCGGGCCGCACGCGAACGCCTGGTCCGCCCAGGCCTCGTACTCGGGCACGAGCTCGGTCACGAAGCCGCGGTGGCCGAGGGACCCATCGTCGGTGGCGACGACGTACTCGACCTCGTCGGGCAGGAGCGAGCTCGGGTAAACCTCGCGCGCCGACGCGGCCCCGAACAGGAGCGTCACGGCCCGTCCGTCGCGGATCGCCTCGTCGGCGAGCATCCGGACACCGGCCATGCCAAGGCCGCCGGCGATGAGCAGCAGGTGCTGCGAGCGCGGGTCGACCTCGAACGGGCGCCCGAGGGGTCCCAGCATGTCGATCGTGTCGCCGGGGCGGAGGTGAGTGAACCAGTCCGTGCCCTTGCCGATGACCCGGAAATGGATCGTGATGGTGCCGGCAACCGGGTCCGCGGTGTTGACCGAGAACGGCCGGCGGAGCACGAGCCCCGAGAAATCGCCGGTCCGGACGTGGACGAACTGGCCGGCCCGGCCCGCGGCCGCCAGGGCCGGCGCGCGATACGTCTGGAGGAACTGGTCCGGGAGGATCTCGCGACTCTCGACGAGCTCGGCCGCGAGGAGCCGCATCCGCTCGGTTGGCGGATCGCGGAGTGCCGGCAGGGCCATTCTCGTCAGGCGCCCGTCCCGTTGCGCCCGTTCGACTCGTCGGTGGGGTCGTCGAGGTCGTCGTCTGCGGTCGGCGGCTCGACGTCCTCGTCGGCCTCGCCCTCGACTTCGGCCTCACCTTCGCCCTCGGCAGCGGCCGCCTCGGGTGCGATCTCCGGGTAGGCCTCGGCGAGCGCGTCGGCGAGGTCGCTGAAGACGTCGGTCGGGTCGTAGAACTCGACGAGCTCGGTCGGGTCGTCGAGCGTTCGCCAGGTCTCGGTCTCGTCCTCGGGGACGACCTCGGCCCGGATCGTCCCGTCCTGCTGGAGGACGAGCCGCTCGTCGTCGTCGTCGGTGATCATGAAGTCGCCGAGCGCCGGCGCGATCGAGGCCGCCGACTGCTCGAACTGCTGGAGGATCCGAGCCTCCGTCCGCTGGCTCCGCTCGAGGAACGACAGCGTGAGGTCGTAGAGCGCCCGCGCGGCCTCCTCGTCGTTCTCGGGCAGCTCGGTCGTGGCCTGACGCGCGGCCCATTGGTCGGCCGCGCCGGCGTACGGATCGTCGAGCGGGTTCGTCGTGTCGAGGTCGACGGTCTCGTCGGGGGCGATGCCCGCGGCGTCGAGGGTGTCCTCGGTCGCGGTGGGCTCGGCCGGGAAACCTGCCATCTCGCGCGCGGCCTCGGCGAAGGCCTGGTAGACGTCGGCCGGGTTGTAGAGCTCGACGAGCTCCGCCGCCGATTCGATCACCTCGGTTTCGGACTGCCACTCCCCGGTGAGGTCGTCGAGGTAGCGGCTCCGGCTCCGGAAGGTCAGGTCCGGCGCGATCGAGAGGTACTCGGGCTCCTCGTCGATCAGCGTCAGCCCGCCGAGCTCGCTGATCCGGTTGCGGTTCGCCTCGAGGAAGCGGTTGAGCTGGTCGGCCGCCTGGACGAGGAAGTCGGTCCGCTCGAGGGCGGCGTCGGACGCCAGCTCGCCGAGCAGGTCGTTTCGGGCGTCAGCCATCGGTCGTCTCCGTCTTCGGGTTCGTCATGGGTTCGCCGGATGTCATCGCATTCAGCCGTGGTACTCGAGGTCGGGCCCCATCCGCTCCCGAAGGAACATCGAGTGGTGCCGCTCGAAGATCCACTCCCCCGCGCGGTGGCCCAGGGCACGCGTGGCCTCGTCGGCCTCGAGCCGGTCGAGCGTTGCGTAGTCCGGCAGCTCGAGCAGGATCACGTTGTCGAAGTCCCAG
>DASXWX010000277.1:0-3064 GCA_036503395.1 Candidatus Limnocylindrales bacterium | reverse complement strand
AGCCGGCAGTGCCCGGGCGCGGCGGCCCAATCGAACGCGGGAGCGGCGGCCGATTCGCGGGAGAGTCGCAGCGCCGTGCGGGCGAGCTCCATCCGCCGCTGGGCGGGCGCGGACGCCAGCCCCACTGCTTCGGCGGCTCGGTCGCAGGGGCGAGCGGGCTCGATCGCGGCCAGCTCGAGGCGGATCGCCGCGACGAGGTCGCGGTCGGGTCGGCTCACCAGGCCCTCCGGACGAGCGCTCGAATCAGGCCGACCTCGCCACCTTCGGCCGCCGGCTCGCCTCGCGCTCGATGATCCGCCCGATCGCCGCCGCCAGCTTCGCCGGATCGTGGTTGTAGGCGTTGTCCGCGTTGACGACGTCGTCCAGGACGAGCTTCGGAATGGGCAGCGGCTTCGGCGGCCACCGAAGCCGGACCGATTCCGCCCGCCACTCGAGCGGGATCCGCGCTCCGAACTGGTTATTTCCGAGGACGACGTCAACGAGCCCGGGCGCGGTGTGGGCCAGGAGCGCCTCGACATGATCGGCGAGGTCCCGACCGCTCGTCTCCCCGACCTGCGTCGCCACGTTGCAGACGAAGATCCGCAGCGCCGAAGAGCCGAGCACCGCCTCGCGGACCGCCGGCACGAGGAGACCCGGCAGGATGCTCGTGTAGAGGCTGCCCGGACCGATGACGATCGCGTCCGCGTCGGCGATCGCGTGGAGGGCGTCCTCGCACGCGTCCGCGTCGTCGGGCGTGACCCAGACGCGCTCGATCCCGACCGTGCGAGCGATCAGTGACTGACCCGTCACCTCGGAGCCGTCGACGAGCCGGGCGTGGAGCGTGAGCGGAACCGCGGTCACCGGCACGACCTGGCCGCGAACGGCCAGGACCCGGTTCATCCGCCGGACGCCCTCCTCGAAGTCGCCGTCCTCGACCGCCGTCAGCGCCGCCAGCAGCAGGTTCCCGACGGCATGGCCGCGGGGATCGGGCGAGTGAGTCTCGTCGGCGGCAGGCGCGAGCGAGCCCGCGGGGAAGCGGTACTGGAGCAGATCGGCCATGAGCGGCTCGGCGTCGGCGAGGGCGACGATGCAGTTGCGGATATCACCCACCGGCGGGATCCCGAGAGAGGTCCGCAGCAGCCCGGACGAGCCGCCGTCGTCGGCGACCGTCACGACCGCGGTCAGGTTGCTCGTGATCTCCTTGAGGCCGCGGAGGAGCGTCGAGAGTCCCGTCCCGCCGCCGATCGCGACGATCCGGGGACCCCGGGCCAGGAACCGCTTCTGGTAGATGACCTCGACCAGCGGCGTCGGCGCGTCGCCGCCGGGCCGAAACGGCTCCATCAGGTTGCGGACGAGCCGCACCGAGCCGATCAAGAACAGCGCCAGCCCGGCTGCCGCGAGGATCGCGGCGCGAACGTCGTAGCCGAGGAACTGGAGGGTCACGACCGACACGATCGACTGGGCGGGGCCGCTGACCTCGACGTCGCGGTAGATCTGGCGCAGGGCGAGGGCACCGGCAAGGGCGAGCCCGAGCTCGCCGACGAACACGAGGAAGAGCCAGCGCTTGACGCCCATCCCCGGGCGCAGCCAGCGACGGAGGTTCACTTCTCCTCGAGCTCCCGGTGGAAGACGGACACCGGCCCGAAGTCCCGCTCCCGCAGCCACGCCGCGAGCTCCTCGGAGATCACGATCGAGCGGTGGAACCCACCGGTGCAGCCGATCGCGATCGTCAGCCGCGTCTTGCCCTCGGCGACGTAGTTCGGGACCGCGAAGTCGAGAAAGTCGTGCAGGAAGTCGAGAAACCGCGTTGCCGGCGGCTGGTCGAGGACGAAGGTCCGGACTTCGTCGGTCAGCCCCGAGAGCGGCCGGAGATCGGCGATATAGAAGGGGTTGGTCATGAACCGGACGTCGAAGACGAGGTCGGCCTCGATCGGGACGCCGTGCTTGAAGCCGAAGCTGATCAGCTGGACCGCCAGGCGGTCCGGCTTGACCGCCGGGCCGATCTGGCTGAAGAGGCGCTCGCGCAGCTCGCGCAGGGACAGGTCCGAGGTGTCGACGACGACGTCGGCCTGGTCGCGAACGGGGTCGAGGAGGCGGCGCTCGGCCCGGATCGAGCTGACGATCCCCCGCCCCGCGCTCAACGGATGGCGATGCCGGGTCTCCGAGAAGCGACGGACGAGGATGTCGTCTCGGGCCTCGAGGAAGAAGACCTGGGGGCGGATGCCTCGTCCCTCGAGCGCACCGCGCATCGCCGCGAAGGCGACCGGCGCGTTCCCCGACCGGACGTCGAGGACGATCGCGACCCGGGCGAACCGGTCCGGGTCGTCCGACACGAGCTCGGCGAGGTCGGGCAGGAGCTCTCCGGGCAGGTTGTCGACGACGCTGTAGCCGAGGTCCTCGAACAGCTTCGCCGCCGCCGTCTTCCCGCCCCCGGACAGCCCGGTCACGATCACGACGTGCGGGGCAGACTCGGGCAGTGACCCCGCGCCACCCGTGGCCCCGGCGTCCGGATGCTCGTCGGGCCCCTCGTCACGAGCGCGATCCGCGTCCTCGTCGGGCCGCGCGACCGTCTTCATCGGATCGAGTGTAACCGGCGGGAATTCGCCGACCTCGGGCGCCTAGCGCCCCGATCGCCGGATGAACCAGATCGAGAGCTCGAACAGGACGTACATGGTGAGCCCGAGCACGGTCGGGCTGACGATGTCTCCGCCCGGGGTCACGACGGTCGAGAAGAGGGCGATCCCGACGATCACGTAGCGCCGGACCGAGCGCAGCCGTTCCGACGTCACGATGCCGACCCGCGACAGCCCGAACAGCAGGATCGGGAACTCCATCATCAGGCCGAACGCCAGGAAGAGCGTCGTGACGAAGCCGAAGTAGTTGTTCATGGTCAGCTCGGCCCGGTTGACATCCGCGATCTCGAAGCCGAGGAGGAAGGCCATCGCGAACGGCAGGACGACCCAGGCGATGACGACGCCGACCACGAACAGCAGGAGGGCCATCGGGATCCACGGCCGGACGACCTTCCGCTCGGCCGTGGTGAGGCCCGGGGCCACGAAGGCCCAGAGCTGGTAGAGGATCACCG
>DASXWX010000276.1:0-6769 GCA_036503395.1 Candidatus Limnocylindrales bacterium | reverse complement strand
GCTCGGGAAGGGCATCACCGCCGCGAGCATCGGTCGGTTGCTCAAGGCGCGGGGCCTCAAGGTCTCCATCCTCAAGCTCGATCCCTACATCAACGTCGACCCGGGGACGATGTCGCCGTACCAGCACGGCGAGGTCTTCGTCACCGATGACGGGGCCGAGACGGACCTCGACCTGGGCCACTACGAGCGGTTCATCGACGAGAACCTGACGCAGCTCTCCAACGTGACGACCGGCCGGATCTACCAGGCCGTCATCGCCAAGGAACGCCGCGGCGACTACCTCGGTGGGACCGTCCAGGTGATCCCTCACATCACGAACGAGATCAAGGAGCGGATCACCCGTGTCGCCCGCGACGGCGAGCCGGACGTCGTGATCGTCGAGGTCGGCGGGACCGTCGGCGACATCGAATCGCTGCCGTTTCTCGAGGCGATCCGCCAGATGCGCAAGGATGTCGGGCGGGCGAACGTCCTGTACGTCCACGTGACGCTCCTGCCGGCGCTGGCGGCGACCGGCGAGCTCAAGACCAAGCCGACCCAGCATTCGGTGAAGGAGCTCCGCGGGATCGGCATCCAGCCCGACGTGATCGTGCTCCGGAGCGATCAGCCGGTGAGCGACGAGATCCGCGAGAAGATCGCCCTCTTTACCGATGTCGCGCCGGAGGCCGTCATCCCGGCCGAGACCGCCGACACGATCTACGAGGTGCCGCTCCTCTTCGAGGCCGCCGGCCTCGGCCGGCTCGTGGTTCGCGAGCTCGGCCTCGGCGACGCCACGGCCGAGCCGGACCTGGCCGGATGGCGCGCCCTCGTCGACAGGATCAAGGCACCGAAGCCCGAGCTCGAGATTGGCCTCGTAGGGAAGTACATCGAGCTGCCGGACGCCTACCTGTCGGTCACCGAGGCGCTCAAGCACGCAGCATGGGCACGCGGCGTCGACGCGAAGGTTCGATGGGTCGACAGCGAGGCGCTGACGCCTGACAACCTCCACGAGCGGCTCGAGGGCGTGGCCGGGATCCTGGTGCCGGGTGGCTTCGGCCATCGCGGCATCGAGGGCAAGGTCCTCGCCGCGCACTACGCCCGCGACCACCGCGTCCCGTACCTCGGGCTGTGCCTGGGCCTGCAGTGCGCGGTCATCGAGTTCGCCCGCCAGGTGCTCGAGACGAAGGACGCGAACTCGACCGAGTTCGACATGTTCACCGACAACCCGGTCATCGACTTCATGCCCGACCAGCGCGAGCTCGAGGACAAGGGCGGGACGATGCGGCTCGGCCTGTACCCGGCCCGCCTGACGCCCGGCACGAAGGCCGCCGAGGCCTACGGCCAGGAGGTCATCTACGAGCGTCACCGCCA
Organism: Candidatus Limnocylindrales bacterium; assembly: GCA_036503395.1. Taxonomy (GTDB): domain Bacteria; phylum Chloroflexota; class Limnocylindria; order Limnocylindrales; family CSP1-4; genus DASSHA01. Next base: position 5,422 of record DASXWX010000276.1, on the reverse strand, counting down.
TCGCTTCGAGGTGAACAACCGCTACCGCCAGATTCTCGAGGGCGCGGGCATGCTCCTGTCAGGACAGTCGCCCGACGGCCGTCTCGTCGAGATCGTCGAGCTCGCCGACCACCCGTGGTTCGTGGCCAGCCAGTTCCATCCGGAATTCAAGTCGCGCCCAGAGCGGCCGCACCCGCTCTTCGACGGCTTCGTCCAGGCGGCAATCGGGCAGTCGGAGGCCGCCCTCGCCGCGCGAATGGCGCCGGCGGGCGAGCGCGAGGAGGTCGCGGCCAGCTGACGCCCGATCGCGTCGCGGGCAGCTTCGTTTCGCTTACCAGCGCCAGTGGTGCAACGCCTGTCGATACCGTCCGAGTGCGCCCTGACGAGCCGTTAGCACCATTCCCACTGGTGCTGACGCCCACGAGCCGGCGCTCGAGGTCCGTTCGACTACCCGGGCTGGTATCCGTGAGGATGTCGACCGTTACGGCGGGCGACCACCCGGCCGGGCCACGCGGCGAAGGCTCACTCGTCAACCCCTGACGAACCAGCACCGGCCGGCGTCGCGAGACTGGTCAGGTTCCGCAGCGGCTCGGGGAGCAGGAAGAGCGTCGCCGCGAGGACGCCGAGCCCGGCGAGGACGAGCGTTGCGTCGAGCCCCAGCGGCGTCGAGGCGAGGAACCCGCCGGCGAGCGCGCCGAACGGGGTAACGCCCCACATCACGAACCGCATCGTCGCGTTCATCCGGCCGTGCATTCGCTCGGGCGTGATCGACAGCCGGAGGCTCACCTGGTTCACGTTGAAGACCGTCCGCGCGACGCCGAGCAGGAACATGCCCGCCGCCAGCACGACGGCGGCCGCGGTCGCGACGTTGCCGGTCCCGGCGACCGGCCCGAGGAGCAGCGTCGCCGGCACCGTCAGTCGTGCGATCCCGGTCAGCACCTGCATCGACCAGACGGTCGTTCCCAGCCCGAGGACACGTGCGGTGCGTGAGGCGAGGAGCGACCCGACGAACGCGCCCGGTCCCGCCGCGGCCACGATGAGCCCGATCGTCGCGGCGTCGAGCCCGAGGCGTCGGGTCGCGAAGAGCACGAACAGCGCTTCCATCATCCGGCTGAAGAAGTTGTGGACGGCGCCGCCGCGGACGAGCGCGGCCAGGGCGGGCACGGACGCGACGTAGCCGATTCCCGCCCGGACCTCCTCCACGACGGACGCGCGTTTGTCGCGCGGGATCGGTGGCGGCTCGGCGATCCGGATCGACCCGACGAGCGTCGCCGAGAACAGGAACGACGCGCCGTCGACGAGCAGCGCGAACGGCGCACCGACCAGCTGGACGAGAAGCCCACCGAGGCCCGGACCGGCGACGAGCGCGACGGAGCTCGTCGCCTCGAGGGCCGCGTTGGCCTCGATGATCGCCTCGCGGCCGACGAGCGTCGGCACGAACGACTGGTAGGCCACCATGAAGACCACGACCGTCGAGCCGAGCACGAACGCGACGACGTAGAGGAGCTCCATTCGGAGCAGGCCGGCCCACGCCGCGACCGGCACGGCGAGCACTGCGGCCGCGCTCACGAGATCGAGCGTCACGAGGATCGGCCGGCGCCGCATCCTGTCGACCCAGACGCCGGCCACGAGCCCGAACACGAGATAGGGCAGGAACAGGGCCGCCGTCAGCAGGCCCATCTCCGTGGCCGACGCCCCGAGGACGAGGACCGCCGTCAGCGGCAGGGCCAGCTCGGTGATCTCGTTGCCGAGGAACGAGACGCCCTCGCCGATCCAGAATCGACGAAAGCCCAGGAGGGCCCACAGCCCGCGGACGCCGAGGGACGCGGATGTCACCCGCCGATGGTCGCAGGCGCGGCCCAACCCGGCGCCGAACCCTCCTCCGGGGTCGGCGACCGATCCCGCGTACGATGGACCCGGCAGATGAACGGAGGCCTCCCGGAATGAAGATCTTCCTCGACACCGCGGACATCGAAGAGATCCGCGTCGCCGCCCGCTGGGGCGTGCTGGACGGTGTCACGACGAACCCGACCCTCTACGCCAAGGTCGGCGGCTCCTACGAGGACATCCTCAAGGAGATCTGCTCGATCACGAGCGGCCCCGTCTCGGCCGAGGTCGTGGCGGAGGACGTCGAGGGAATGCTCAAGGAGGGGCGAGCGTTCGCGAAGCTCGCGCCGAACATCGTCGTCAAGGTCCCGATGAGCGAGGAAGGCCTCGAGGCGATCAGCCGCTTCGCCGAGGAAGGGATCAAGACGAACTGCACGCTGATCTTCTCGGCGAACCAGGGCCTCCTCGCGGCGAAGGCGGGCGCGAGCCTCCTCTCGCCGTTCGTCGGTCGCCTCGACGACATCAACGAGGACGGCATGACCTGCGTCCGCGAGCTCGTCGACATCGTCGAGCTGCACGACCTCGACAGCGAGGTTCTCGCGGCCTCGATCCGACACCCGCTCCACGTGACTCAGGCCGCACTCGCCGGGGCGCATATCGCGACACTGCCGATGAAGGTCCTGAAGCAGATGATCCGTCACCCGCTGACCGACAAGGGCATCGTCACGTTCCGCTCGGACTGGGACAACGCGCGCAAGGCCGCCGCGGCGAAGAGCGGTCAGCCGGCGGCGTCCGGCGCGGGGGCGGGAGCGCGGCCCACCGCCTGAGGCCCGCGCAGTCCGACAGAGCCCGCCCTCGCCGCCCGCGCGCGTATCGCAGCTGGCGTGCCGGTCCCGCCGCTGCCGGGGCCTCGCGCGCTAGACTCATCGATGATCGATCAGGCGCCCAACTGCCGGCGCGAGTGGTGACCACGGGAGGGCTCGGCGTGGCGGACGGCGAGGAGATCCTGGGTCAGTTCCTGGGCGACGCGACCTTCCCCGTCCGGTGGGACTCGGACGTCGAGAAGGACTTCTTCTGGGTCTACGACGACCTCCACATCCCGCATCCGGTCAGTCCGATGTTCTTCGACATCGGCGGCTGGTGGCTCAGCTGCGACCACATGTTCCGCCGGTTCGGGACCCCGTTCGCGGTGGACTGGCTGGCCAAGAACGTCAACGGCTACGTCTACACGACCGCCATTCCCGCCGACCCCGATCTTCGCATCGAGGGCACGGAATACAGCGCCCGCTACGGCGCCCGCGTCCCGCGCGACGCGGCGTTCGCCGCGAGCATGGGCGCCTACCTCGACACCGTCCTGCCGGTCTACGGCGAGCACTTCGCCGACTGGTGGCGGGACCGCCTCGTGCCCGAGATGAAGCGCAACTTCGCCTACCTGGAGGACCGCCTCGACGACGCGCCGAAGATGTCCCTCCCGGAGCTCGCCACGCTTCTCGAGGACGCGATCGACATCCACGATCGCCACTGGAAGATCCACTGGATGCTCAACTTTGCCCAGCTGTCGGCGACGCTCAAGCTGCGGGCGGTGATGGAGAAGACCCGGGGCTCGATCGACGAGGCGCTGCTCGGGCGGCTCCAGAACTCCGCCTCGGACCGGAACTGGGACTCGATCGAGTCCCTGTGGCGGATGAAGAACGAGGTCCGCGACGACGCGGAGCTCAAGGCAGCCTTCGCCTCGGAGGACGCGGCCGAGATCCGCACGGCGCTCGAGGGCAGCGAGCGCGGTCGCCGCTTCATCGCCGAGCGGATCGAGCCATACCAGCGCGAGTTCGGCTGGCACGCCGTCTGGAGCCACGAGTTCATCTTCCCCACGGTGCGCGAGGAGATGGAGCCCGTCCTCGACCTCCTCCGGGACTACCTCGCGACCGACTACGACTACCCGACCGCCATCGCGGCGATGCGCGGCGACATCGAGGCGGCGTCGCGCGAGATCCTCGAGGGCCTCGAGGGCGACGCACTCGAGGAGATGCGGACGGCCAACGCGATCAACCTGCGGATGGCGCCGCTCACGCCCGACCACCACTTCTACATCGACCAGGGCGCGAACGCCCACGTCCGGCTGGTGCTCATGGCGATCGGCCGGACTCTCGTCGAGACCGGCCGGCTGGACCGACCGGACGACGTGATGTTCCTCCGCTACAACGAGCTCCGGATGCTCATCGGCGACGCCTCCGCCATCGACGCGCGGGCGATCGTCGCCGAGCGCCGGGCCGACCGCGAGGCCGCGGCGAAGCTCCACCCGCGAAACTGGATCGGGACCGCGACGCCGTCCCAGCTCGCCTTCCCGTACCTCGTGAACTGGGGCTACCCGGAGCGGTTCTGGCAGGAGCAGGGCGCCGACGGCGAGCGGATCACGGGGATCGCCGGGTCGCCGGGGACCGTGGAAGGGGTCGCCCGCGTCGTCCGCACGATCGACGAGTTCGACGACGTCACCGACGGCGACATCCTCGTCTGCCAGATGACGAACCCGGCCTGGGTCGTCCTGTTCACAAAGATCGCCGGGCTCGTCACCGACACCGGCGGGACCACCTCGCACCCGGCGGTGCTGTCGCGCGAGTTCGGGATCCCCGCCGTGGTCGGCACCTCCGTCGCGACGCACCTGATCGCGACCGGCGACCGGATCCGGGTCGACGGCACGAACGGGGTCGTCGAGGTTCTCTCGGCCGCGGCCCGCCCGGGCCGGGCTTCGAGCACGGCCGCGCCGGCCGCGGTCGGCAACTAGCGGTGGCGGCCGTCAGCGGCGCGCTCGAGCGGAGCGTCCTCGCCGACCAGGTCAAGGAGCGCATCCTCTCCGCGATCCTCCGCGGCGAGTACGGTCCCGACTCGCGGATCGTCGAGACCCAGGTCGCCCGCGAGCTCGGGACGAGCCAGGCACCCGTCCGCGAGGCCCTGCGCGGCCTCGAGGCTCTCGGCGTCGTCGTCATCGAGCCGTTCCGCGGTGCCCGCGTCCGGCGGCCGTCGCGGCGCGAGATCCTCGAGGCGTACGCCGTTCGGTCGGCGCTCGAGACCCTCGCCGCCACGCTGGCCGTCCCGCGGCTCGCCCCCGCCGACGTGGACGAGCTCGCCGGTCACCTCAGCGCGATGCGCGCAGCCGCGGACGCCGACGATGGGGGATCGCTCGCGGAGGCCGACGCGGCGTTCCACGGCGCGATCGTCGAGCTCGCCGACAACGCGACGCTCCTCCGCGTCTGGCGATCGCTCGAGCCGTTCTCGCGGACGTATCTCACGCTCGTCGTGCCGGGCGCCGACGCCCACTGGGCGGCGGAGCTCCACGCGCCGATCCTCGAAGCCGCCGAGCGACGCGACGCCCTGGCCCTGGCAGACGCGCTCCGCGACCACTTCGAGCGCGTCAGCGAGAACATGAGCCGCCGGTTGCCGCCGGAGGTAGATGGCGCGACGCCGGCGCCACAACCCGTGGGAGCAGCCCGATGAGCGCCCTTCAGCTGTCCCAGGAGTTCGTCTGTGGACCGGCCCGGCTCCGGGTGGACGTTCACGGCCGGGAACCGGTCGACCAGGTCCTCGTCGACATGAGCTTCCTCGACTATCGCCTGGCCGACGT
>DASXWX010000275.1:0-3694 GCA_036503395.1 Candidatus Limnocylindrales bacterium | reverse complement strand
ATCACCGGCATCGCGATGATGATCCCGACCGCGATCGCGATCTTGATGTACACGAAGAACGCCTCGCCCGGGCTCAGGAAGATGAGCTCGCGCGCGCCGATCGGCGCGCGCAGCACCTTCATGAGCTCCGGGGTCGCGATCCAGCCGATCACGCTGCCGACGGCCACGGCGACGATCGACTTGATCAGCCGGTTCCGGAGCTCGGCGAGGTGGTCGACGAGCGTCATCACACCCTCGTCGGCTCCCGGCGAGGGCGACTGGTTCGGGTCGAGCGGTTCGACCGCGCTCGCAGGCGCCGGCCCGCCGACGAGGTCGGCGTTCGTCATCGGGCCGCGGCGTCAGGCTTTCGGGCCGACCGAGAGCTCGTTCGGCTCGGACTGACCGGAGAGCGTGTTCGGCTCGGTGCTCGGGGCCGTCGAGACGGGCGTCCCGACCGGCTGAACAGCGTCAGATGCGGTCGGCGATGCCGGCGCCGCGGTCGCACTCGGTGCGGCACCCGCGGCCGGAGCCGTCGTCGGCGGGTGCTCGACGGACGCGGGCGTCGCGGGTCGCTGCGAGGGGGACTCGAGGCGCGTCGCGTCCTGGACGTCCGTCGCGGCCTTGCGGAACTCGCGGATGCTCTTGCCGAGCGCGCTGCCGACCTCGGGGAGCTTGCCGGGGCCCAGGACGAGCAGTGCGATGACGAGGACGACGATCAGCTCGAGCGGTCCGATGTTGAACGGCATGGTGACGACGTGGACCTCAGATCGGCGGCCGTCCACGGACGGCCTGGCCGTTGGTTCAGGCTAGCACAGGGAGATTCCGCGCCCACCCGGCTGCCGCCGTGGCGAGGGCCTCGCCGAGGTCGGCAGCATCGCTCTTCGACGCCGCGCCGAGGATCCCGCGACCGACGTTGACGATGAGCCCACCGCCGGGCCGGCCACCGGCGGGCGGCCGGGACGCCGGGCCGGCCGCGAGAACGGTCTCGACGTCCCCACCCTGGGCCCCGAGGCCGGGCACGAGGAATCCGAGCCCGGGCACCAGCGCCCGGATCGCCCGAAGCTCGGCCGGCGCGGTGGCGCCGACGACGAGGCCGATCGTGCCGGTGGACGCCTCGGGCCAGCCCGCGGCCGTCCGCGCGACGCGATGCGCGAGCGGCTCGGCCGGAGCACCCCCGCCCGCCACCTCGAGCCCCTGGAGCTCGTCGGCTCCGGCGTTCGACGTCCGGCAGAGGAGGTAGGCGTAGCGAGCCTCGACGCCGAGCAGCGGCGCGATCGCCTCGCGGCCGAGGTACGGGTTGAGGGTGACGGCGTCCGCACCGAGGGAGTCGAAGAGCGCGACCGCGAGCCGCGCCGACGTCGAGCCGATGTCGGCTCGCTTCGCGTCGAGGATCACCGGCACGTCGGCCGGGACGCGGGCACGGATCCGCTCGAGGGCGGCGAGGCCGCGCGAGCCGTAGGCTTCGTAGAAGGCAAGGTTCGGCTTGATCGCGGCGACGAACGGCAGGCACGCCTCGAGGGCGAGGATCGCGAACGACTCGACGCCGTGGACGTCGGGCGCGAACCCGCGCGGCAGCGCCGTCGGGTCAGGATCGAGGCCGAGGCAGAGCACGGTCCCGACCACCGCCGATCGCGACGCGAGACGCTCGAGGTAGAGGCTCACGCGTCGCCGGGGCGGCGCTGTCGCAACTGCGTTGCCGTCACGGAATCTGGGAGGGGGCCACGCCCGACGCGGTCGGCGCGGTCGGCGGTGCGGCCGACGGCACCGGTGTTCGTTCCTCTGGCGCGACGAACCAGTCGGGGCGGGATTCACCGTCGAGCCCGCTGTTCGTCGTCATCTCGATCGTGTCGACGAGCGTCCACGCCGGCGCCGCACCGGTCAGCTTCGCGACGCGCAGGTCGATCAGGCCCTGCTTGTCGTGGAGGTAGGCGATCTCGTCGCCGTTCGGCGACCAGACGGGTGCCCACGATCGGCCGTCGTTCGTCAGCCGGGCGACCTCCGCCCCGTCACGCACGTCGACGATCACGACGTCGGTCCCCTGGTTGTTCACCTTCGTGACCGCGAGGTATCGAGCGTCGGGCGACCAGGACGGGGCCTCGTATCCGCCGCCGGTGATCGGGCTCGCGCGGTGCGACGAGACGTCGTACTTCCAGATCGACGGCGAGCCACGCGACGCGCTCGCGCCGCGGGCGTTGTGGGTGAAGGCGATCTGCTTCCCGTCGGGACGCCAGGCCGGATCCTGGTGCCCGAGCGGCGACTCGTCGGGCGCGTTCGCCAGCGTCAGCCGCCCGCCGTTGACGCTCATCGTCTGGAGGACGACGTCCCGACCGGAGTGGTACGGGTCGGGACCGTCGGACACGACGGCCAGGGTCTTTCCGTCCGGACCCGGTGTTGGCTGCCGAAGCCAGTAGAACCACCGATAGCCGCCGCCGAGCGAATAGTCGGCGCTTTGGATCTCCTCGGCGCCGGCGCTGCCGTCGACCTTCACCCGCATGAGGACGGGGATGTCGAGCGTGACGTCGGTGGCGGTGCCGTCGAGCGGCGCCCTGGCGTGCTTCGTGTCGGTCCGGATGAAGTAGACGTAGCCTCCATCGGCCGAGAAGCGCGGGTCGCGGTCGAGCCCCTGCTTCGTCAGCTGGCGAACGGTCGTGCCCTGCTGGACCCAGATGTTGCCGAGCTTGGCGTACACGAACGTCCCCGCGACGCTCGCCGCCTTCGCCTCCGGCTGGACGACGCTCGGCGGAGCGACGGTCGGCGGCGGCCCCTTGCTCCCGGCGCCACCACCCACGATCGTCGGCAGCCGGCCGCTGAACAGACCAACGCTGATGAGAGCGATGACGACGAGCCCCCCGAGCGCGATGAGCGGCGCGATGGGGCCGCTGGGGGCGACGATCCCGAACGGGTCGCTGACCGGGCGCCGGCTGCGGCGCGCCGTCACGCCGCCGCCCCCGCGACCGCGTGATCGAGGGCCCGACCGAGCTCGGGCTCCGCCCCATGGGCCGAGATGTCCCGGATCTCGAGCTGGATCGACTCGAACCCGCCGAAGACACGGCTGACGAGACGAGCGACGACGTCGACTCGGTCACCCTCGGCGAGCTGGCTGACCAGGTCGTCCCGCTTGAAGGCGATCGCGTCGAGGACGTCCGGCGACCGCCGCAGCGTCAGCTGGGTATGGCCGCCCTGCGTCTGGCGCACGCGAGCGACGACCAGCCCGGCGATCGCCACGAGGACGGCCGGATGGCCGGGTCCGGTCGGCTCGAGTCGGGCCAGGTCGCGCAGGAGCGGATAGTCGACGGCCGGGGGCGCGAGGGCGAGATCGACCGCGAGCGGTCGGCGCGAGTCGTCGGGCTCGACCGCCGCGGGGACCGTCAACCCGCCGTCGGTCGAGGCGGCGAGCGCGGTCGCGACGAGATCGAACCGTTCGCGGAACTCGTTCCAGCGCTCGACCGCAATCTCGAAGCCGGCCGCGCCCGGGTGCCCGCCGTGTCGCTCGAAGAGGTCGCTGCAGGCCTCGAGCGCGGCCGCGAGATCGAGGGTCCCGTCGCTTCGGCACGATGCCCGCAGGATGTCCCCCGTCCGGGTCGCGACGACGGCGGGACGACCCGTCTCGTCGACGAGCCGCGATGCCACGAGGCCGATGATCCCGACTGGCCAGTCGCCCGCGACGACGACCGGGCCCTGTCCGTCGGCCACGGCGGCGCGAGCATCAACGGTT
>DASXWX010000274.1:0-11830 GCA_036503395.1 Candidatus Limnocylindrales bacterium | reverse complement strand
CGTCCGAACCTTCGATGAGTCGACGCACACGGCCGCGGACGCCGCGGCGGCGATCGGCTGCGACCTGGGTCAGATCGTCAAATCCCTCGTGTTCGTGGCGCCTCGTCCGGACGGCACCGTCGACCCCGTGGTCTGCCTCGTCTCCGGCCCGAACCGGGTCGACCTCGGGCGGCTCGCGGCGATCAGCGGCGAGCCCGACATCCGGCGGGCGACCGCACGCGAAGCGAACGACGCGACCGGCTTCGTCATCGGCGGCATCCCGCCGATCGGGTACGACCGGCCGATCCGCGTGATCATGGACCCGGACCTCGGCCGGTTCTCCGTCGTCTGGGCAGCGGCCGGAACGCCGACGGCCGTCTTCGGCGTGCCGCCGAACGTGCTCCGAACGCTCGCGAACGCCGAGGTCGCGCCGCTCGCGCCGGCCGAGCGCGGGGTCCCGGCACCGCCCGAGGTCGCCGCCTGAGCCCGCGATGCCGGGCCAACCACACGACGCGGTCGTCCAGTATCCCGGCGGCATCCGGGTCCGCTATCGATGGGCCGGCAGCGGTGAGGGCGAGGCCGTCTTCGCCCTGAGCGAGGCCGGCGGCTCGCTCGCCGACCTCGGCGACCTCGTGTCGGAGGCGCCCGACCGGCTCTGCCGGGCCGAAGTGCGGGCCGACACACCGGCCGGCGCGTGGACCGTCCGGCTCGCATCGGTGATCTACGACGAGCCGGCTGCGGTGCTGTGGGACGAGCCCGGCCTGCTCGTCGTCCGATACGGCTTCGTCGCCTATGCGCTGGCGGCCCGAACGGGCGAGCTGCGGTGGGCCCATACCTCGCGGACGCCGCTCGTCGACGTCCTCGCGAGCCCCCGCCTGCCGCACGTGCTCGTCCAGTCGGAGATCGAGACGTTCGCCGTTGACGCAAACGGGGAGGTCGCCTGGCGCCTTGGGCACTCGGACGTGGTCGCCGCCGCGGACCTCGTCGGCGGGCGGCTCGTGCTGACGAGCTACGACGGCCAGGTCACCGCGCTCGACCCCGCCACGGGACGGGCCGCGCCGCTGGGGACGGCGCGTGGATAACCGGGCAAGATCGCCCGAAAGTCGTGGACAACCGGGATTGACCGGCGGGCCGTCCAGCCCGTAGCGTTCGTGTCGAGCCCGGAGGGGCCGAAAGACGCTAACGGCGGCGATTGCATCAACGCCCACGCGTCGGGACGGTTCCTTCGGGCTTCTTCGTGTCCTGGAGCCCTCCCGGCCTCCTGTTCGGCAACGGGCACTATCATCGCCGGCCGTGGCCAGCGTCCTCGTCGTCCTCGGCGCCACCGCGATCCTCGTCGCGATCGGGCTGATCGCCTCGTTCGGCGACCGGCTGAGAGTCGGTCGACTCCTGGCGGGAACCCGTCGTGTGGCGCTTGCGGACCTGCCCGCGCTCGCCCATTCCGAGCCGGCGCCCTATGTCCGCGTCGAGGGCCGGGTCGACAGCGACGACGCCTTCGAGGACGTCGCGCGGAGGCCGCTCGTCTTCCGGCGGACGCGCGTCCAGGTCCGCAACCGGCTGGGCTGGCGAACCGTGGACGAAGGCCGCGAGAGCGTCCCCTTCTCCCTCGCCGACGCCGGCGGCGAGGCGGCCATCGACCCGTCGGACCTCGGGGTCGGGCTCGTCGTGATCGCGCGCGAGGCGTCGGGCGTCGCCGCGGACATCGCCGACCGAGTGCCCCCGGAGACGCCACCCGACACGCCGGTTCGGGTCCGGATCGACCAGGTCTCCGCGGTCGAGCATGCCGTCGCCCTCGGCGTACCGCGGACCGGACCTGCCGGCGTGACGCTCGGACCGGGGGCCGGCCGGCCCCTCGTGCTCACGACCCTCGAGCAGCCCGAGGCGATGCGGATCCTCGCCGACGGCCGGCAGCTCCTGATCCGGGTCGCCGTTGCGCTCTTCGTCGTCGGCGCCGGCCTGATCGCGGTCGGCTTCCTGGCGGCCGTCGGCGGGCTCGGCGGGTGAAGGCGCGCGGGGCGCCCGTCCACGGCTCGCCCGGCCGCCGGGCCGGCATCGCCGCGGTGATCCTGGCCGTCGGTCTGCTCGTGACCGGGCTGGCGCCCGCGGGCGCCCGCGCGGCGACGCCGGCGCCGACCGAGCCGGGCGTCGGCGATACCCGGAGCTCCGGCGAGGGCGCCGGCTTCGTCGGAGAGCCGCTCGTCGCGGCCGGCATCGTCGTGGTCGTCGGTCTCGCCGCGGCCGGCGCGACGCTCGTCTACGTGCGGTTGAGCGAGGGCCGGCGCCGCTGATTCAGGCCCACGGTACGTTCGACCTATTGGCAAGAACTGTGAGGCTGGCGACACTCACGCCGCCAAACCTCACATTTCCTCCATGACGGTGACGACCGCTCCCCTCAGCCGACCGCCCGACGCCTCGCTCTCGGTGACGAAGGCCGCCCGCCTGCTCGGCGTGCATCCGAACACGATCCGGGCGTGGAGCGACCAGGGGCGGCTCCGCTACTACCGCATCAACCCGCGTGGCGACCGACGCTACCGGCTGACCGACCTCCAGCGCTTCCTCGCGGCCGCCGAGACGGCACCCGATCAGGCCCAGCTCGCGGTGGGGACGCGCCGCTCGTTCGGTCGTCGCCTCGTCGCGATGCCGCCGTCGCGCCCGCCAGGGGCCGACGCGGCGACCGGCGCGCTGCTGGTGCGACTCGCCGAGCTCAACCCGGGGGCGGGCGACGTCGACGCGGCCCTCGCCCGTGGCGTCGATGCGATTCATCGGTCGCTGCCGCTCGCGGCCGCCGCGATCGTCGAGCGCCGGGCGGAGGGATTCGTCGTTCGGGCGGCCGCGGGCTCGGGCCCCCTCGCCGACCGTCCCGCGACATTCGGCAGCCTCGCCCGGGCGATCGCGGCCGGGCAGCCTGTCGTCGCATCGCGATCCACGACGCCGGGATGGCTGCCCATCGTCGCCCGGACGGAGTGGGAGGTGGTCGTGGCGATCGACGGTCCCGACGGCCCGTGGGGCTGCCTGGTGGCCGCCGGCGACGACGCCGACGCGCCCGAGACCGGCCTCGTCGACACCCTGACCGTGGCCGCCTCGCTCGTGGGCGCGGCGATCCGCGGCGCCCGCCTGACCGACACGCTCGAGGGCCAGGCCCGGCGGTCCGATGCGCTTCGCCGAGTTGCGAGCGACCTGGGCTCCCGGCTCAAGCTCGACTCGATCCTCGACGCCCTCGTCGACCACGCCCTGGTGATGTTCGGCGCGGACCGGGCCGCGGTCTATCGCCTCCGACCGGGCGGGACCGTCGAGGCCACCGTGAGCCGCGGCCTTTCGGACCGCTACCTCGCCGCCGTCCGCGACTTCCCGACGCCCTCGGTCGCGAGCGACGCCGTCGCCGCCCGCCAGCCGGTCTGGGCCACGGGCTATGCCCGGGATCCACGTGGACGCGGCGTCCGGGCCGCGGTCGTCCAGGAAGGCTTCGATTCGATCTGCGTCGCCCCGCTCTTCGACGAGGACGAGCTCCTCGGGCTGCTCGTCGTCTACCACGATCGGCCGCATCCGTGGTCGGCCGACGAGGTCGCGACCCTCGACGCGCTCGCCCAGCACGCAGCCATGGCGATCCGGACTGCCGAGGACTACACCCGGATGGCATCGTGGGCGGCCCAGCTCCAGTCGATCCAGGCGCTCGGAACGCGCCTCGCCCGCCTCGCCGACGTGCGCGAGATCGGCCACGCGATCGCGACCGAGCTCCGGCAGCTGATCGATTACCACAACGTCCGCGTCTATCGGATCGACGGCGACTGGCTCGTCCCGGTGGCGATGCAGGGCCAGGTCGGCGAGTACATCGACGAGACGCCGGAGCAGCTGCGCGCCAGGATCGGCGAGGGGATCACCGGCTGGGTGGCGCTCAACAAGGAGGCCCAGAACCTGCCCGACGCCGACGCTGACCCCCGAACGCAGACGATCCCCGGTACCGAGGAAGACCTCGACGAATCGATGCTGCTCGCACCGATGCTCTACGAGGACGAGGTGCTCGGGGTGGTCGTCCTCTCCAAGCTCGGCCTCCATCAGTTCCGCGACGATGACCTGCGGCTGCTCGAGATCTATGCCAGCTTCGCGGCCCAGGCAATGGCGAACGCGGACGCGACCGAGCGGCTCCGCGCCCAGTCCGCGGCGCTCGAGCGGCAGCTGAGCGGGCAGCGGGCGCTCCTCCAGATCACCGAATCGATCCTGGCCACCCTCGAGCCGCAGTCGGTCCTCGAGCAGGTCGCCGAGCGGCTGGCCGAGCTCGTCCGCTACGACACGATCGCGATCGAAGTCGTCGATCCGACGTCGGGGCTGCTCGTCCCGCTGGCCGCGCGCGGCGTGGACGCCCCGGCATTCCTCGAGCCGTGGGCACCCGGCGAGACAGGCCTCGCGACCTGGGTCGTCGGCCACAACGAGCCCGTACTCGTGTCCGACGAGCGCGTCGACACCCGCGTCAACCACGGCTCCGGCGGCCCGATCGCGGGCAGCCTCATCTGCGTGCCGCTCCGTGGCCGCGAGGGTGCAACCGGCGTGTTGACGCTCGAGCGGCTCGGCGAAGCCGACCGATTCGGCGAGGACGAGTTCGAGCTGGTCAAGCTCTTCGCCGCCCAGGTCTCGATCGCCCTCCAGAACGCCGAGCGCCACAGCGCCGTCGAGATCCGGGCCCGAACGGATGCGCTGACCGGGCTCCTCAACCATGGCACCTTCACCGAGTGGCTGGCCCGGAGCACGTCGGCCGGCGAGCCGTTCAGCCTCGTGATGATCGACCTCGACGACTTCAAGGGCGTCAACGACGCGTTCGGCCACCAGGCCGGCGACCGGGTCCTCGAGACCGTCGCCCGGGCCATCGTCGGTGCCGGCCGCGACAGTGACCGCGTCTTCCGCTACGGCGGGGACGAGTTCGCGCTCATCCTCCCGGGTACCGAGGGTGAGGCCGCGCGGGCCGTGGCCGAGCGCGTCCAGGCCGCGATCGACCCGATCGGTGAGCCGGGCGGGCCGTGGGACGCCGACGGCATCGGCGTCACCGCCTCGATCGGGGTGGCCTCGTTCCCCGATGACGGCCGAACGCCGGCCGAGGTCCTGCTGGCCGCGGATCGCGCATGCTTCGTCGCCAAGCGCTCCGGACGCGGCCAGGTCGCGACGGCAGCCGAAGGCCTCGCCATCGCCGCGGAGTTCTCGCTCAAGCAGCCGACGCCGGTCGACCCGCCGTCGATCGAGCCCCCGACGATCGAGGAGGTCGCGCCACGAAAGCGAGGCAAACGCCCCTTCCGCGCCGCCTGAACCGGCTCGCCGGAGGCGGCGCGGCGCTGGTGCTCGCTGCCGGCTCGGCGACGCTCGCGCTCGGTGGCTGTGCCTCGCTCGTGCCGCCCTCGCCGACGCCGGCACGCCAGAGCCCGTCGCCCTCGTTCGTCCGGCCGACGCCGACGCCGCTGCCGACGGCCTTCGAATATGTCGTCCACAGCGGCGATTCGCTGACCTCGATCGCGCGTCGGTTCTCGACCACGCCGCACAGCATCGCCCTCTGGAATGCGAGCCGGTACCCGACCCTCGACCCGTCGTCGTCACGCTATGCACCCGACCGGATCGGGGTCGGGTGGCGGCTGACGCTCGTGCCCGGCATGACGTTCGAAGAGGCCGCAGAGGTCTCGGCCGGGCCCACGTCGGCTCTCCCGTCTCCGCCCGCGCCGAGCATCCCGCCCGGCCCGACGCCGCGGCCCGACGGTGTCGCGGTCTTCGTCGCCCACGCCGAGCGATCGACGGACGCGACGGCCCTGACGTTCGATCTGACGCGCGCGGGCCTCCCGGTCGGGACCGTGGACGCGGCCCTCGATCTGCTCGCCGGGCGGAACGTGCCCGCGACCGTCTTCGTGTCCGCGCCGCTGCTCGCGTCCGGCGATCCCGCGGCGGAGGAGGTGCTCACGCGAAGCGGCGGTGCGGTCGTGGTCGGTCTCGCGGCCGGCGGTCGCGGTACGACCGCGGCCCGGCTACGGGCGCCGGAGGCGGCCGCAGCCGCAGCCGGCGTGACGACCGAGCCCTGGTATCGCCCCGCCACGAACGACCCGCCCGAGCCCGAGCTCGAAACAGTAGGCCGCGCCGGCTGGGCCTACGCGATCGGCTGGGACGTCGATGCGACGGCGGCCCAGACCGCCGACGACCTCGTCGCGTTCGGGGTCTCGCGATCGACCCTCGGTTCGATCATCCGGCTGGACCTCGCCGACCCGGACCTCGCCGACGCGCTCCCGGACCTCCTCGACGGCCTCGCCGGACACGGCCTCGTGCCGGTCACGATCCCGGTCCTGCTCGGGCGCTGACGGGCTATCGTCGAGGTCGTGACGGATCGCATTCGCCCGCTGGTGCTCGTCACCGCGCCCGTCCATTCGCGCGGCTCCGACCCGGGCTATCTCGCCCGCCGCACCCAGCTCTATCTTCAGGCGATCCGCCGGGCCGGCGGTGACGCACGGACGATCGACGAGACCTCCGGCCGCGACGAGCGACGGGCAGCGTTCGCGGCCATGGACGCGCTGTTGCTGTCCGGGGGCGGCGACATCGACCCGGCACGGTACGGGCGGGCGGTCGACGGCTCGAGGGAGATCGAGCGGGGTCGTGACGAGCTCGAGGAACAAGCGTGGGCTGCGGCCGAGAACCGGAACGTGCCCGTCCTCGGCATCTGCCGCGGCCTCCAGGCGGTGAACGCCTTCTCCGGCGGGACCCTGACCCAGCACGTCGACGATCACGCCGGACTGGCATGGGGCCGGGGCATCGCGGCGACTCACCCGATCCGCATCGACACTCGCACCCGTGTCGGAGGCCTCCTCGCCGCGGGCGGCTTCCACGGCGGCGACGTCAACACCTTCCACCACCAGGCCGTGGCGGCGGCCGATCTCGGACCGGGCCTCGTCCCGGTGGCCTGGGCCGACAGCCCGGTCGGGCCGGTCGTCGAGATCCTCGAGGGGTCGGCGGGTCGGTGGGTCGCGGCCGTCCAGTGCCACCCCGAGCGGACGGACTCGACGCCGCCGGCCTTCGAGCGGCTGTTCGCATCGTTCGTCGAGGCGGCGCTCATCGCCCGCGAGGCGCCCGTCTAGAGCCGGCCGGCCTCGGTGACGCGCTGGAGGAACTGGCGCGTCCGCTGCTCGCGCGG
Organism: Candidatus Limnocylindrales bacterium; assembly: GCA_036503395.1. Classification (GTDB taxonomy): domain Bacteria; phylum Chloroflexota; class Limnocylindria; order Limnocylindrales; family CSP1-4; genus DASSHA01. The sequence continues at coordinate 4,701 of DASXWX010000274.1, read as the reverse complement.
GGCGCGAAAGATGTCGTCCGGCGGGCCCTCTTCGAGGATTCGCCCTGCGTCGAGGAAGAGGACGCGATGGGCCACGTCGCGGGCGAAGCCCATCTCGTGGGTCGCGATCAGCATCGTCATCCCGCCCGCCGCCAGCTCGCGGATGACGGCGAGGACCTCGGCGACGAGCTCGGGGTCGAGCGCGCTCGTGATCTCGTCGAGCAGGAGGAGGTCGGGCGACATCGCGAGCGCCCGGACGATCGCGACGCGCTGCTGCTGGCCGCCCGACAGTCGATCGGGGTAGTCGCGGGCCTTGTCGCGGAGGCCGAACCGCTCGAGGAGGGCGAGCGCGTCGCCCTCCGCCTTCGGCGCAGGGACTCGGAGCGCCTTGCGCGGCCCGAGGGTGACGTTGCTGAGGACGCTCATGTGAGGGAAGAGGTTGAAGGCCTGGAAGACGATGCCGATCCGGCGCCGGATCCGGTTGACGTCGACGCCGCGCTCCGTGATCTCCTCGCCCTCGACGACGATCCGCCCGGCATCGATCGGCTCGAGCAGGTTGACGCAACGCAGGAGCGTCGATTTGCCGCTGCCGGACGCCCCGATCAGGCAGACGACCTCGTGCTCGGCGAGCGAGAGGTCGATGCCCTTGAGGACCTCCAGCGGGCCGAACGACTTGTGGAGGCCCTCGACCCGAAGCGCGGCCGTTGCCGCACCGGTCACCGGAAGCCCCCGACCGCCTGGCGGGACCGGTCCCGCGCGGCCAGCCAGTCCGTGAGCCGCGCGAGGGGGATCGTCACGACGACGAAGATCGCCGCCACCGCGAGGTAGGGCGTGAAGTTGAACGAGGCCGCTTCCTTGACCTGCGACGTCCGGAAGATCTCGACGACGCCGGCGAACGAGACGAGGACCGTGTCCTTCTGGAGCCCGATGAAGTCGTTGAGGAGAGGCGGGACCACGCGGCGAACGGCCTGCGGGACGATCACGTAGCGAAGCGCCTGGAACCGGCTCAGCCCGAGCGACCGGGCGGCCGCCTCCTGGCTCGGGTGGATCGACTCGATCCCGGCCCGGTACACCTCGGAGACGTAGGCGCTGTAGATGAGCGTGAGGGCCAGGATCGCCCACACGAAGGGATCGATCGGGACGCCCTCGATCCCGAGCCCCGGGACGCCCAGAGCCAGGACGTAGATGACGAGGATCCCGGGCACGGCGCGGAACAGGTCGACGTAGCCCGTCGCGAGCGCGCGGATCGGGAAGAAGACCGGCCCCGGCAGCCCGCGCAGGACGGCCACGACGAGACCCAGCACGAGGATCAGGACCTCGGCGATCAGGAACAGGGCGATGTTCGTGCCGAACGCGGGAACGAGGTCGGGCAGCGCGTCGGCGAAGGCCTCGGCGCTGAAGAACTGCTCCTGGACGGCCGGCCAGTTGGGCGCGTTGACGATCGCCCAGACGATCGCGCCGAAGACGAGGACGGTGCTGACCAGCGCGATCGCGACGGCGCGCGCCGGATCGCCCCGCCCGCCGATCCAGCCGAGGATCAGGCCGCGACGGCCCACGACCGCGGCGCGTCGTCGCCGGCGGGGCTACTTCAGCTCGGGCGCTCCCTGGCTCGTGATCCACTGCTGGACGATGCCGGCCAGGGTCCCGTCGGACTTGATCGCGCCGATCGCCTCGTTGACGCACGCCGTGAGGCCGCTGTTCTTGGCGAGCAGGATGCTGAAGTGCTCCACGTCGCCGACCGTCGGCAGCGAGCCGACGATCACCGCGTCCTTCAGCTGCGCGTCGCGCATGTAGAAGGTCGTCGGCAGGTCGGCGACGATCCCGTCGATCTGCTTCGCCTTGAGCGCGGTCACCGCCGCGTCGAGGCTGTCGTACGCCCGCGGCTGCTTGCTCGGCTGGATCGTGTCGGTGATGTACGTATAGCTCGTGGTCCCCGCCTGTGTGCCGAGCGTGAAGGCCTTGAGGCCCGCGACGTCGGTCACCTGCGCGATCGGGTTCGACTTGAGCGCGACGACCGCCTGGTTGAGGTCGAAGTAGCCGTCGGAAAGGTCGACCACTTTCGCGCGCTTCGCGCTGTAGCTCACCTGGGTCAGATAGATGTCGAACGGCTTCGGCCCGGGGGCGATCGCGTTGTTGAACGCGACGGCCTTCCAGGCGACCGTGTCGTTCGTGTAGCCGAGCTTCGTCGCGACCGCATACGCGGTCGCGCTCTCGAGGCCCTTGCCGTTCGTCGGCTGGCCGAGCTCCCACGGCTTCGTCTTGCTGCCGTCGTCGTTCGGCTCGTAGTAGGGCGGGAAGGCCGGGTTGTCCGCGCCGACGGTGAGCGTGCCGGCGGCGACCGTCGAGAGCTGGTCGGGCGTGCACGGGCTCGGTGTCGCGGAGACGGCAGGGCTCGCGCTTGCTCCCGCCGAGGGGCTGGCGGCGACCGACGCGCTGGCCGGAGCAGTGCTCGGAGCGACCGAGGGCGCGCTCGAGGTGGCGGCCGGACTGCCCGTACAACCGGTCGCCAGGATCGCGACGACGAGCAGCGACATGCGACGGAACGGGCGCATCAGGCTCTCCTCCGTGACGGGACGAGCGCAGAGTGTATCGAAACGAGGCGAGCCGACCCCTCAGGCCCGGCGGACGACGACCGGGACGTCCTCACCCAGCGCGAGCTGGCGGCCGGCGTCGCCCTGGTTGACCGCGATGCAGATCCGCCCGTACGAGTCCTCGTAGACCAGCGGCTCGCCCGCCGGGCGGCCGCCGAAGGTCGTGGCCCACGGCAGCTCGACGGTGCGCGCGTCGGGGGTCCGGGGCGCGCCGATCTCGAGCGCGAGCGGGTCGCCGGGCCCGAGCGCCCCGAGGGCCGCGGTGAGATCCGACACGAGGCCCGAGAGCTTCACGTTGCCGAACGTGTCGACGTAGACGACGCCGGTCTCGAGCCGGCCGTCCCCGACACGGACCGGCGGCAGCTGGAGGGCGACGACCGTCGCCGGATCGAGCGCCGGCCCGACCGCCTCGAACGGCGTGCCCGCGGCGAGGTGCGCACCCACCGGGCTGAAGATGTCGCGGCCGTGGAAGCTGGAGCTGACCGGCTCGAGGAAGAGGCCGCGGTCCTCGAGGAGACGCGCCTCGGCGAGGCCACCGATCCGCTCGAGGGCCGGGACGAGAAGCCCGTTGTCGGGCCCGACGAGGACGTCGCCACGACCGGCGCGGATCGCGATGGGCCGGCGCTCGGTTCCGACGCCCGGATCGACGACGGCGACGTGGACGCCGACGGGCAGGTACGGCAGCGCGCACCAGAGGAGGAGGGCGCCATCGCGGATCGCGTACTTGCGGACCTCGTGGCTGAGGTCGACGACGATCGCCTCGGGCGCGATCCGGGCCATGACGCCGCGACAGATCGCCGGCGAGGGGTCGCGCAACCCGAAGTCCGTGAGGAGCGAGATGAACGGGCGGGTCACGGTTTGAAGAGTGCCCGAAGGCGCCCGGGCGTGAAGCTTGCTCGCGGCCCTGGCGGGGCGCGTTTCGGCCGCAGCGTGATAACCAGGGGAAGCGACCGATCAAGGCTCCTTCCAATGGTCCGCCCCTGCCAGTTCGTCTTCGGCCCGTGCGGGGATCGAGACCGGATGCGCCGAACCCGGCAGCTTGGGCGCCTCGTTGCGCACGGCATTACGACCCGACCGAAATCGGAGCGGACAATGGTGCTTCCTTCGCCCGAACACACCAAGACGGCACCGGGAGGAGGCACGGTGCCGTCTTGGCAGGCTGCTCGTGCGGCGGGAGGAGGGACACGTCGCCCGAGCGGAATATTCGGTTGAGTGGCGGCTCCCGCCCGATCGTCAGTGGATCGGGTCGCCGTCGGCGCCGCCGAACCGTCCGGCCCGAGCCAGTTCGCGCAGGAAGAGCAATCGGTTCACCTGGGCCAGCGTCCAGGGACGCTCCCCGGGCGTGAGGCCGGCCAGGAAGGCCGTGAGATTCGCGGCCTCGTCAGGCTCGAGGCCTCGGACGAGGAGCGTTCGGTACGTTGGCCGGGTGGCCAGCGGTTCCGCTGACGGCACCGGTGCCGGAAGCGTGGCGATGACCGACCCAGACCCGTCCGGTGACACCGCCGGCGGCCACGCCGGGACGAGCCGGGGTGAAGCCCCGGATGCCGGCGAAACGCGCCTGCGACGGTCGGCCATGGTGCACGAGTCCGAGATCGGCCCCTCTCCGCCGGAGCGTTGCGCTCCGGTTGGTGGAGGAACTATCGGTACCCCCCATGACGATCGCGATGGCCCGAGAGTCCGGGTGCCACCGGGTACTTGCGGGCGTGCTCGCGTGCACCGTCCCTAGACTGGCGCCGTGCGCGTCCGTCGCTTCGAGCTGAGGCTCCTCGCCGGCGTCCTCGCCGTCGCCTGGGCATTCGTCGCCGGCCTCGTCCTCGTCCTCTACCGGCCGGGCGGACCGGCCGACGTCGCGGTCGTGGTGGTTGCCGCGCTGCCGGCCGTCGTCGCGATCTGCGGCCTGGCCTGGCCGCCGGTCGCGGCGTCGACGCGGGCCTTCGGCGCGATCGCCTGGCTGGGCGTCGGCGTCGCACTCGTGCTTATTCCCTCGATCGGCGGCCTCCTCGGCCAGCTCCAGTCGGGCGGGACCCAGACCCTGCTGCCGTCGCGCGAGGCGGCCTACCCGTATCTCGTCGCGCTCGGCGGGACGTCGCTCTTCGCCGGCCTCGGCCTCGCCCGCGCGAGGCTGGGCCCG
>DASXWX010000273.1:0-5766 GCA_036503395.1 Candidatus Limnocylindrales bacterium | reverse complement strand
GTTCGGCCTGCCATGCGGTCGGACCCGTCCCTTCGACGCGGGCGGCGATCGAGTGGAGGGCCGCTCTCGGCATGCTGTCGGGGAGGCCCGCCCAGGCGGCCTCCCGCAACGAGCGCGCGCCGTACGGGAGCCTCGCGTCGAGCGCGCCATGCCGACGCCGGAAGGCGAGGACCTGCTCGCGTCCGACCTCGAGCCGAGCCGTCCTCACGCACGCCACCGTACCCGAGGCCGTCTCCGCCGCGTCTACGCCTCGAGACCGGCGATCCTCGCGCGGAGGAACGCCTGTTCGGCCGTGTTCGCGGTCAGCGCTCGCGCAAGTTCGTAGGCGAGGCGGGCCTCGGATGTCCGACCGAGCCGGCGCAGCAGGTCCGCTCGCGCCGCATGGAGATACGGGTACTCGGCGAGGGCCTCGACGAGCTCGTCCATGAGCGCCAGGCCACGTCGCAGGGCCGGTTCCTCGTCGCGCCCCCGACCGGCGAGCGCGACAGCGACCGCGCGGTTCAGCCCGACGACCGGAGACGTCGTGCCCGTCGCGAGGGCGTCGTAGAGCGCCGCGATCTGGGGCCAATCGGTCGCGTCGGACGAGGCCGCCTCGTCGTGGAGCGCCGCGATTGCGGCCTGGAGCTGATATGGGCCCGGCCGGCGCATGCGCAGCGCCCGATCGACCAGCGCCCCGCCCTCGCGGATCAGCTCGTGGTCCCAGGTCGATCGATCCTGGTCCTCGAGGAGGACGAGACCGCCGGCGTCGTCGACGCGAGCGGCGGAGCGGGCGTCGTGGAGCAGCATCAGCGCGAGCAGTCCGAGGACCTCGGGCTCGTCGGGCATGAGCGTGGCGAGCACACGGGTGAGCCGGATCGCCTCGGTCACGAGGTCGCGCCGGACGAGCGATTCGCCCGCCGTCGCGGCGTAGCCCTCGTTGAAGACGAGGTACAGGGCGAACAGGACGCCGGCGAGCCGCTCCGGGAGGACGGCGGCCGGTGGAACGCGATACGGGATCCCCGCATCGCGAATCTTCCGCTTGGCCCGAACCAGCCGCTGGGCGAGCGTCGCCTCGGGCACGAGGAAGGCCCGGGCGATCTCGGGCGTGGTCAGACCGCCGAGCGTCCGGAGGGTCAGCGCGACTCGCGCGTCCATCGACAGCGCGGGGTGGCAGCAGGTGAAGATCAGCCGGAGCCGATCGTCGGGGACCTCGTCCATCGCGTCGCCGTCTGCGCGCGCGATCGCGACCGCCTCGGGATCGACGGCCTCGGCCTCGAGATGAACGAGCCGCTCCCGCGCGATCGCCGCCGTCTTCTCGGCCGCCATCCGTCGCCGCCGCAGCCGATCCACGGCTCGGTTGCGAGCGGTCGTGGTGATCCAGGCTCCAGGGTTCGATGGCAGCCCGTCACGGGGCCAGCGCTCGAGCGCGATCACGAATGCGTCGGCGACCGCGTCCTCGGCGAGGTCGAAGTCGCCGAGGACCCGGATCAGCGAGGCGATCGCCCGGCCGGACTCCTCGCGGAAGGCGCGCTCGATTGCCGCGCGCGCGTCGGTGTCAGCCGCCGGCACCGGCGGCCGCGGCCGACGCCTCCGGCGTCAACTCGTCCGGGATCTCCCAGACCGGCCGAACCTCGACCGACCCGAACCACGAGCCCGGGCACTTTGCGGCGAGCTCGAGGGCCTCATCGAGGTCGCGGCAGTTGACGAGGTAGTAGCCGCCGAGAGCCTCCTTGGTCTCGGCGAACGGGCCGTCCGTCGTGATCGTCTGGTCGTTTCGCACGCGGACTGTCGTCGCAGTGCCGACGTTCTGGAGCGCGTCGCCGGCCACGTAGACGCCGCGCTCGATGCAATCCCTGGTGAACGCGTCGTAGGCGGCCATGACCCGGGCCGTCTCGTCGTCGGGCGGCGGAGGCGCGGACGGATTTGCGCTTCCCTCGTCGTAGATCAGCAGCAGGTAATGCATCGCTCGCCCTCCAGGCATCTGCGGCGGCGTGGATCGCCCCCGTCACGGTCACGACGAACAGCGCCGCGTCGATTCGACAACCGCTCTACCCCGCCGCCGCCCCGACCGGCTCACGCACGTTCCGACCCGCCGATTCGGGCAGGGCGGGCTCCTCGGCGCCCTCGACGGCCGCGCTACGGGCCGCGATGTCGGCCGCGACCAGCTCCGCGAGCGGTTCGACGCCGCTCCGCATCGCGCCCTCCAGCGTCGGCCGAAGCGGCTCGAGCACGGCGCGCTCCTTCGCGAGCCTCGGGCGTTTCACCCGGAGCGACACGCGCGTGCCACCCTCGACTGCCTCGAGCTGCTCGGTCATGAGCAGCTTCGGGACGCCCGGAATCGGCATCTGGAAGCGGAGGGTGACGTGGTCGAAGGGTCGCCAATCGACGATCTCCTCGACGATCGCGTCGCGCCCGTGCATGCAGTGGTTGGTCGTGCCCACACCGCGCCGGCCGGTCGCGTTCGCCTCGCGAACCTCGGTGACCCCCGCCTGCCAGCGGATCCGGCGCGCCGGCGAGGTGATCCACTCCCACACGATCTCGGGCGGTCCCGGCAGGACGTACTCGAGGGTGCTGATGGCGTCGTCGGCCCGCACGACGACCTCCGACCGAGCCTCCTCATCGCGCCAGGCGGCCTCCAGGTCGCGGACCCACGCGACGACCTCGCCGACGCCCTCGAACTCCTCGCGGTGCTCGCGGAGCCCGAGCGCGACCGGGTCGACCGACATCGCTCGAAGGCACGCCTCCGTGTACATCGCGTAGGCCCCGATGCCGAGCTGCTCCTCGACGTGGTTCTTGAGCATCCGATGCACGACGACGACGTCCGAGCCGACGAGCTCCTCCCAGCCGGCGATGCGCTGCCGGACGACGACACCGTCATGGGCAACGATCTTGAGGTTCAGATTGGGGATGAGCATGCAGGCGTTGCACTCGCACGTGGACGCCTGCCGGATGTCGCGGAGGCGGCGGCGGAAGGCGAAGTAGCACCGCTCGAGCGTGTCCTGGAGCTGGCTGCCGTCGATCGTGTCGCCGAGGAGGTAGACGAACGCGGCGTCGCCCTCGAGCTTGGCGAGCCGGAACGACGGCCGGAGCGCGCCGACGACGGTGCCGATCAGGTCGGCCAGGATGTCCTGCGCGTGGTCGAGCTCGACGCCGGCGAGGTAGCCGGTGTAGCCCGAGATGTCGGCGATGACGAGACAGGCCGGTTCGAGTCTCGACTGCACGGACCGGAGTCTGACACGGACTCGCAACCGCGGTGCCGCCGCATCCGGAGCATTTGTCGCCGCCGGAGGGCGACGCTCTCCCGCGGCGTGATGTGCCGCGGCTGAGCGAGTGGAGAGATGGACGAGCTGCACGAGCGGGCCCCGCGAACGGGCGGCGAGGCCCAGGACATGCGAGCCCGACTCGAGGAGGTCGAACGTGCCGCCCCTGGTGTCGCACCGATCGTCGAAACGGCGGTCCGCGACCCGGACGGGGTGTCGGACGATCTCGCCGGCCGGATCGATGACCCGATGAAGGTCGTTCTCGACCAGCGAGAGGCGATGGCCCGGGCCGTCGAGCTGCGGGACGACGAATCGCTGCCGCCCGAGGAGCGCGCTCGCTGGGCGACCGCGGTGGAGCAGCTCGCGCTGGCGCGTCGCGAGGCGAAGGCCGAGCTGGCCGAGCGTCGCCTGGAAGATCCATCCGAGGACACGTGGATGGACGCGGAGTTTCAGTCGGAGGTCCTGTCCCGAGCTCGTGACGGCGATCCCGGCGATCTCGAAGCGCACGGCGCGCGCCCGGCCGCCGGTGACCACTCCGGGCGGGGCGAGCCGGCAGCCTGGCAGCCGGCGCACGACCGCGTCGGGCCGGAGACGACGCCGTCCGGCGCCGAGACGACCGACCAGCTCACGAGCGGACCCGGCCTCGCCGGCGGTACCGGCGGTCAGGGCAGCCAGAACTACCCGGCGGACACGGGCGCGAGGCCGACGACGCCGTCGCTGACACCGGACGAGGACGTCGAGCCGCCGGACATCGGCCACCGCTGACGGCCCGTCACGCCGATCGCCCGATATGGCGAAACCGACCGGCGTGTGACGGGTTGAGAGGCGGGTCCGCGCCCTTCGCCCCGGCGACATCGGTCGCCGCCGATCGGTCTCAGACCTGAACGTAGACTCGGCGATCGGCGCTTTGCGCATCTCGCGACGGCGGCGGCGTGCAATCGGCATCGCACCCGATGCGAGGGCGCCGGCGGGGATGGTTAATCGCCGACAACCGCCATGCTACGGTTGCCGCGTGGCCGAGCCCGACGCGGCCGGGCGTAAGCCACCGGCCTCCGACCCGGCCGGCCCGCGATGATCGCCGCGATTCGCGCCGTTCGGGCCGGTGCGCGGCTGCGGGATGCCTCCTACCTTCGGAAGTGGGTCGTTCTCGGCGCGCTCATCGGGATCGTCAGCGGCACGGGCGCCGTGCTCTTCTTCGAGGCTCTCGAGCTCGCAACGCGAGTCATGCTCGGGATGGTCGGCGGCTGGCCTCCGGCGACCCCCGCCGGCGAGGGTGCCGCGCCGATCGTCGATCCCCTCCGGCCGTGGGCCATCCCGCTCGTGGTCGCGGCCGGCGGCCTCATCGCCGGGATCATCGTGTTCCGATTCGCGCCGGAGGCCGAGGGTCACGGCACCGACGCCGCGATCAGCGCCTTCCACCACGCGCCCCGCGGCATCCGGGGCCGGATCCCACTCATCAAGCTCCTCGCGTCCGCGATCACGATCGGCTCCGGCGGATCGGGCGGGCGAGAGGGTCCGACCGCTCAGATCGGAGCTGGATTCGGGTCGTTCCTCGCTCGGCGCCTCGACCTCGACGCCCGCGACGCGCGAATCGCCGTCGCGGCCGGAATGGCCGCCGGGATCGGGGCGATCTTCCGCGCGCCGCTCGGCGGCGCGGTCCTCGGCGCCGAGATCCCGTACCGGGACGACGTCGAGAGCGACGCGCTCGTCCCGTCGTTCGTCGCGTCGGTCGTCGCCTATTCGATCTTCGGTGCGGTCGTCGGTTGGAGCCCGATCTTCGGCCGCGTCAACGGCGCGGCGTTCGGCGACGTCCGTCAACTCGCCTACTACGTCGGCATCGGCGTGGCCTGCGGCGTGGTGGGACGCCTCTACATCACCTCGTTCTACGCCGCGGGAGCGTGGTTCCGACGCCTCCGGCTGCCGAGGGAGGTACGACCCGCCGTCGCCGGCTTCGTCGTGGGTCTGATCGGCCTGCTGCTGCCTGGCGTCCTCGGCACCGGCTACGGTTGGGTCCAGGCTGCGCTCGATCGAGACACGCTCCTCGCGCTGCCGCTGTGGGCCATCATCGCGCTTCCGTTCGGCAAGATCCTCGCCACGTCGCTGTCGATCGGATCCGGCGGGTCGGGCGGCATCTTCGGCCCCGGCATGGTCATCGGCGGACTGCTCGGAGCGACGATCTGGCGCCTCCTCGAGCCGATCGCCCCGGCCGTGCCCGCCGACCCGTCGGCGTTCGTGCTCGTGGCGATGATGGCGCTCTTCGGGAGCGTCGCTCACGCGCCACTGGCGGTGATCCTGATGGTCGCGGAGATGAGCGACAACCTCGGGATGCTCGCCCCGGCGATGATCGCGATCGGCGTGGCGGTCGTCATCGTCGGCGACCGTTCGATCTATTCCTCGCAGCTTCGGAGCCGGGCCGAATCGCCCGCCCACCGCTTCCGGTTCGCGCTGCCGATGCTCTCGGCCATCCCCGTGGCCGACGCGGCGAGGCCAGCCCGGCTCGTGCTCCGCGCGAGCGAGACGGTCGGCC
>DASXWX010000272.1:0-11850 GCA_036503395.1 Candidatus Limnocylindrales bacterium | reverse complement strand
AACGGGCCCGAACTCCTGCTCGACCCGCGGCAGGTGGGCCTGCTGCACCTCACGGAGCCTCGCGAAGTAGCCGCCGACGCCCTCGGGGAAGACGCGGTTTGCGACGACGAGGTCGGTCGGGTAGCCGAACAGGTGGAAGTAGGTGAACGAGCGGTGGGCCTCGGCGATCGAGAGCGCCTCGAGGGCGAGGACGATCCGGACCGACGTCAGATCGGGATCGGCGAGCAGGCGGTGAACCGAGTCGAGCCGCCGCAGGAGCCGCTCCGCGGCGTGGAAGACCTCCTCCTGCGGCAGCGGCACGCCGACCATCCGCTGGAGGATCGGGCCACCGAGGCGCGAGACGCGCTTTCCGATGGGCGCGATGCGCTCGACCCACCAGCGGCTCGCCTCGGGCAGCGACAGGAGGCGCAGCGTCTCGCCGGTCGGTGCCGCGTCGACGACGATCGCGTCGTAGGCCCCGCCGTCGACGTGGTCGGCGATCCACAGGAGGTTGCCCAGCTCGTCCATCCCGGGCAGGACCGTCATCTCCTCGGCCATGACCTCGTCGAGGCCGTGCCAGCTGAACAGCTCCGTCACGTAGCTCTGGATGGTCCGCCAGTAGCGAGCGATGTTGTAGTAGACGTCGGGCTCCTGCCCCCACAGGTTCGGCACGATCTCGCGTGGCTCGGGTCCGAGCGGCACCTCGAAGGCGTCGGCGAGGCTGTGCGCGATGTCGGTCGACAGAACGATCGTGCGCAGCCCGCGGTCGGCCGCCAGGAGGGCCGTCGCGGCCGCGACGCTCGTCTTGCCGACGCCGCCCTTGCCGGTGTAGAGCACGATCCGGGGCATCGTCGAATCCTAGGGTCGGTTCGGCCGGAGTGTGCCGAACCATCGGACGTAAGCGACGGTACATGCCAAATGAAGCGGCACGGAGTACCGTGATCGCTCCGCCGCGGATCCTGTGCCCGGAGACTCGGCAAGGTGCGCATGCCACCACCGCGAACGCTCGCCGCCACCGGCGCCATCGCGCTGCTCGCGATCGCGCTCCTGGCGCCCGCGCCCGTCCTCGCCGCGCCGGGCACGCACCATGTCCCCAAGGTCGTCGTGGTCGTCGGCCCCGCCGGCGGTGCGACGGACCGCTACCGGATCGCCGGCGATGCGGCGGCCCAGGTCGCCCGCGGGGCCGGCGCGGATACGGTCGAGATCACCTCCCCGAACGCGACCTGGCCTGTCGTGCGGCGCGCCCTCGAGGGCGCCTCGATCGTCGTCTACCTCGGCCACGGCAACGGCTGGCCGTCGCGCTACCGGCCGTCGCTCTACCCGCCGACCCAGAACGGCCTCGGGCTCAACCCGGTCGCCGGCATCGACGACGACGCCCATCAGTACTTCGGCGAGGCCTATCTCGAGAGGTACGTGCATCTCGCGCCGAACGCGGTCGTCGTCCTCTCCCACCTCTGTTACGCGAGCGGGCTGTCGGAGCCCGGACTCCCCGAGGGCACCCTCGACGAGGCGCGACAGCGAGTCGACAACTTCGCCGCCGGCTGGATCACGGCCGGAGCGAGCGCGGTCGTCGCGGAGGCGTACCTCGACCCGGCGTACTACGTCGACGCGGTGCTGTCGGGCCGGGGCACGGTCGGGGACGCCTGGCGTGCCTCGCCGACGGTGAACGGACACGTCCTGCGTTACGCGAGTGAGCGGCGCCAGGGCTACGTCGACCTGCTCGACCCGATCCACGCCTCCGGGTCGGGCTTCGAGCGCTCGCTGGTGGTCCGCGGCGACGTCTCCTCGTCGGCCGTCCTCGCCGCCGGGCTGGGCTCGTCGAATGGCGCCGGACAGATCACCCAGCCGGCGCCGTTCGGACCGACGCTCGCGTCGGTCGGCGCGACCGTCGCGGCGCCGACGCTCAAGGGCATGCCGATCGCCGGTGCGACCCGCGCCCTCAGCGTCCCGATCGACATCCCGGACGAATCGGCGGGCGTCCTCGATGGCCTCGAGCTATCGGTGAGATGGGACCCCCTCGACGTCGGCCCTCCCGCGACGGGCAGTCCGTCGGACGCCCGCACCGTTTCGTCGGACGCGGACGGGACGACGCCTGACGCCGAGCCGGCACCGACGGAATCGCCTGACGCCGAGCCGGCATCCGGGACAGACCCGTTCGCCCTCGTCGCCCCGGAAGCCTCTGGCGAGGTCGTCGATCCCGTGACGGCGAAGCAGACGACGGACGGCTGGCGGATCCGGACGAAGCTGCCAAGGGCGCCGGGGCTCTACTCCCTCACCGTCCGGCTCCACGACGGAAGAGCGGTGGCCTTCGACGAGTCGAGCCAGGCGCTCGTGCCGCGGCTCCTCGTCCGGGTCGTCTCGCCGACGTCCGCCATGATCGTCGCCCCGGCAGCGATTGCCGCGACCGCCGGCGGCACGATCGAGCTTCCGGTCGCGGCGATGAACACGGGACGGACGTCGTGGGCCGTGCCACAGGCCGTCGCGGTCCGGGCCGGCTCACGCCTCGCCACGGCCGAGCCCGTATCGATCACCGCCCGCTGGGTGAGCCTGGGCGCGGATCCGACCGCCGCGCCGGCAGGTCCGGCAGACAGCATCCTCCGCGTCTTCCGAGAGGTCCGGCCGGGCGACCGGGTCGAGGGGTCGATCGCGGTGACGGCGCCTGCGACAGCGGGGAGCTGGCTCCTGCTGGTCGACGTCGCCACGCCGGAGACGCCGTCATTCGTGGCCGCGGGCTCGCAGCCGGCGCTCGTCCGTGTGAACGTGGCCGCGGCCGGGGCCGGCGACGCGTCGGACCCGGACCGCGACTGACGAGTTCCGGGGGCCAAGGAGTCAGGCTGCCGCCGCGGCGGCGCCCTCGAAGACGACCTCGATGAGCGGGCTGTAGCGGACCATCGTGTCGACGTCGGTCCGGTTCCAGGCGCGGGCAACGTGGACGAGGATCGAGCGGCGCTCGGCCTCATCCCTGATCACCCGAGCGACCGCCGGGAGATCGGCTTGTCGCTCGCCCTTGAGGTGGACCGTGAGGCGCGGGTCCGCCTCGAGGTTCGCCAGCCACGACCGCTTGCGGGCGCGCGGGATCCCCGAGATGTAAAGGCGGCCGTCGATGACGTGGGTGACGATCTCGATCCGCCGGGGAAGCCTGCTTCGCCGCCCGAGGGTGGTCATGTCGATGAGTTGGCCACCGCTGAGGGCGGCCCGGGTGTCGTCGTTCATCTCGTTCGTCTGTGTTGCGGGTCGTTGCCTCAACAACTATACAGCCCATGCGCGGGGGCTCGATCGCGCGCCGCCGCCACGGCGGCCTCGGCCGTTGCAACTTCCTTGCACCCGGTTCCCGCGGCCGGGTTCGTGGGTAGGCTCCGAGGTCAAATGAGCACGGAGAGCCGCGGCCGGCCGACGTCCTGGCGACCACGTCGGATCCGCGGCTACGTCGCGGCACTCGCCGCCGTCAGCACGATCGCCGGCCTGAGCTTCGTCGCCGAGCCGCTGGTCGAAGGCCGCGCGCTCTTCCTTCCGTTCGTGCTCGCGGTTGCGGTCGCGGCGTGGATCGGTGGCGCGGGACCGGCCGTGCTGGCCATCGTCGTCGCGGCGGTCGCGGGCGTCGCGATCGGCGTGGACCAAGGGACGTTCGCCGGCGAGTTCCAGCGGGACGCGGTCGCCCTCGCGCTGTTCATTGCCGTGTCGGCAGTCGTCACGCTGCTCACGGTGCAGCTGGTCGCCGATCGCGAGCGCGCGCGCCGCAACGAGGCCCGGGCGAGCCAGCTCCGGCGGGTCTCGAACGCCGTGTCGCGCGGCCTGTCGCCGGACGAGGTCGCGCGGGTCGTCCTGCGCGAGGGCCTCGAAACCCTGGGCGCAGGAACCGGCGTGGTCGGCCTGTTGAGCGCCGACGGTACGACAGTGAACGTGATCGCCTCGAGCGGCTACCAGGACGCCAGGATCGACGCCTACCGCACGTTCCGCGTCGCCGACCAGCTGCCGATGTCCGAGGCGATCCGGCGCCGCGAACCGATCGTCATCGCGACCGCCGCCGAGCTGCGCGCACGCTACCCGTCGCTGTCCGAGGCGATCGGCAACGGCGGGAGCGGGATCGTGCTGCCGCTGCTCTACGAGGAGAAGGCGATCGGCGCGCTCTACTTCCGATTCGAGGACGTTCGCACGTTCGACGCCGACGATCGCGCCTACTTCCTGACGCTCGGCCGCCAGTGCGCCTCGGCGATCGTGCGATCCCGTCTCGCGGAGGCGGAACGAACCGCGACCGCGGGCCTGACGTTCCTGGTCCGCGCGGGCGGCCAGCTCAACGCCTCGCTCGACGTCGACGAGACGATCCATCGCGTCTGTTCCCTGGTCGTCCCGGAGCTCGCCGACTTCTGCGCCGTCCATCTCCTCGAGGCGGACGGGACGATCCGGCTCGTCCGGACGGGCACCGCGGATGCCGAAACGCCGCGGTTGACCGACGAGCGCGGCGTGGGCGCCGTCATCCGGACCGGACAGGTCGAGCACGCGCCCGGGTATGCGATCGTCCCGCTCGTCGCCCGTGACCGCGTCCTCGGGGCGCTGTCGGTGGTCACTGAATCTTCGGGCCGCCGGATCGACGCGAACGAGCGCCGGCTTGCCGAGCAGCTCGCCGCGACGGCGGCCATGGCGATCGACAACGCGCGCCTGTATGGCGAGACAGCGTCGCGAGAGGCACGTCGGTCCGCGATCGCACGGCTCGGCCAGCAGGCGATCGGGGTCGGCGCGGCCCCCGACGCGCTCTCGGCCGTCGCCGCGCGCGAGCTCGTGGCGACGATCCGCGAGGCCGACGCGGCGGCCGTGCTCGAGCTCGTGGACGACGGCCTCAGGGTGGCCGGCGCGGCGCCGGGCGTCGACGGGACGGCCTTTGCCCAGCTTCCCGCAACCGACGACCCGATCGTCGTGAGGACGCTCGCGGAGGGCGGCCCGATCGCGATCGAACGGCTCGTCCTCGCCCGGATCGACACCTCGGTCGGCCCGTGGGGGCTCGTCGCGGTCGGCGGCTCGACTTCGCACTGGCCGACGGACGCGCTCGACTCGGTGGCCGAGTTCGCAACCGTGCTCGGCGAGGACTTCGACCGCGTGCGTCGGATCGACGAGGAGCGTCGGGCGCAGGAGATCGGAAGGGCGTTCATCGGGGTCGTGTCGCACGAGCTCCGGACGCCGATCACGTCGATCTACGCCGGTGCGAAGCTCCTTCGCCGGCCCGGTGCCCACGAGGCCGAACGGACCGACATCGCCGCCGACGTCGAGGCCGAGGCGGATCGTCTCTACCGCCTCACCGAGGACCTGCTCGTGCTGACCCGTCTCGAGCGCAATGACCTCGAGATCGGGCGCGAGCCCGTGCTCGTGAGCCGCCTCGCGGAGCGGGTGGTCGCCTCCGAACGCTCCCACTGGCCGCTCGTCGAGTTCTCGCTGCGGCAGCCGACGACGCTGCCGACGGCCGTGGGTGAGGACAACTACGTCGAGCAGGTGCTTCGAAATCTCATCGGCAACGCGGCGAAGTACTCGCCGGCTCGGAGTCGGGTCGACGTCGAGGTGACGACGAACACCGACGGCGAGATCATCGTCCGCGTCCTCGATCAGGGACCCGGCGTCTCGGCCGGCGATCGCGATCGCCTCTTCTCGCTCTTCTACCGGGCGCCGTCGACCGCCAGCCAGGCAAGCGGTGCCGGGATCGGCCTCTTCGTCTGCGAGCAGCTCGTCGGGGCGATGGGCGGTCGGCTGTGGGCCGAGCCGCGGGCCGACGGCGGATCGGAGTTCGGGTTCGCTCTCCTGCCCTACCTCGACGTCGACGACGAGGTCCTGGCTCCGAGCTCCGTGGCCGTCTCCGACTAGCGTCCCGAGGCTGCCCGCAGCGCGCGCTTCCGCTCGCGCTTCGCGGCCTGGTATCGCTCCCGGGCCTCGTCCGAATCGACGTCGCCGAGCGTCGGCCCGGTCGGGAGGCGGTCGTCGAGGCCGGGCAATCGGAGCCCGAAGCGTCGTCCCAGGATCGCGAGGATCGTGCCGGCCTTCATGTCGCCGATCCCGGGCAGCGCCCGCAGCCGTCGCTCCAGCTCGGCGGCGTCGCCGGCCTCGTTCCAGATCCGCGTCGGATCGCCCCCGTAGTCGGCGGCGAGAGTGGCGCACAGCTCCTGGACGCGCCGGGCCATGTTGGCCGGGAAGCGGTGGAGCGCCGGCCGCTCCCGAAACGCCGTTTCGAGCGCGTCGGGGTCGTACGCCGCGATCGCCGCGGGATCGAGCGTCCCGATCCGCCGCCGGAGCTCGAGCGGCCCCGAGAACGCCTTCTGCAGGGTGACCTGCTGATCGAGGACGAAGCCGATCAGGAGGGCGACGGGGTCCGCCGCGAGGAGGCGGTCGGCCTCGGGGTCGCCGGAGAACGGAAGCGCCTGCGGCGCGGACGTGGCCACCGGGGCATCGTACGCGGCCGCACGCGACGACGTGCCTGGCTACTGCTTGCGGGCGATCGCTTCGGCCAGCTCGCGCTTGCGCATCCGCGACGCACCCCGCACGCCGAGGTCGCGCGCCCGCTGCTCGAGCTCGTCTCGGGTATGGCCGAAGTAGTCGACGCCACCGAACGTCTCGCCCCGGCCCTCGCGAGCGTCCGCGCCACCCCGGGCCGCCCGCGGATCGGACGGCCCGGGGTGGTCCTTTGGCTCCCAGTGGTCGCCGACCTTCTCGAAGGAGTGCTTGAGGGCGGAGAACGCCGTCCGGTGGGCCCGCTCGCCGTCACCGTACGTCTCGATCGCGCTGTCGTGGGTCTTCTTCCAGGTCTCGCGCGCCTTCGCCGGGGAGCGGCGAAGCGTGCCCGGGATGTCGTCGTCACGGTTCGGCATGCGGTCACCTCCGTCGGTCGATCGTCCGGCGACGCGGGCGGCATCCGCAGCAGCGCCGGGGGAGGCTCATTGCAGGGCCCTCGCACCCGTCCGACCCGCTGTGGGTCGCCCCACGGCGGCTCGAATCCGCCACCAGGCGAGAATGGGGCGTGCCCCGCAGCCACGAGCCGAGCCTGGCCTACCTCGGGCATGCGACCGTCCGCCTCGATCTGGGCGGTGTCCGGCTGCTCACCGATCCGCTCCTGCGCGAACGAATCGGGCCACTGCTGCGGCAGGGTCCGCCGCTCGACGCCGAGGCGTGGGCCGGCACGGACCTCGTCCTCCTGTCGCACCTCCACCGCGATCACCTCGATCTCGGCTCGCTCCGCCTGCTTCGTCCGAAGCCGCGGATCGTCGTTCCGCGAGGCGCGGCGGCGCTCCTCCGCGACCACGGCTACGCGGACGTCGTCGAGCTGGAGCCCGGCGGGTCGATCGAGGCGGGCGGCGTCACGATCACCGCGACCGAGGCGAGCCATTCGGGCTTCCGACCGCCGTTCGGCCCGACCGCCGAAGCCGTCGGCTATGTCGTCGACTCGGGGTCGCGGCGGGTCTACTTCGCCGGTGACACGGACCTCTTCGCGGGCATGGAGGTCCTCGCCGAGCGGGACCTCGACGTCGCGCTGCTGCCGGTCTGGGGCTGGGGGCCCACGCTCGGTCCCGGTCACCTCGATCCGGCGCGGGCGGCGACAGCCGCGGGGTGGCTGCGACCCAGGACGGTCGTGCCGATCCACTGGGGCACCTTCTGGCCCCGCGGCCTCGGCCGGATCAGGCCCCACAGGCTCGTCGGTCCCGCGCTCGAGTTCCGCGATCGCGCCGAGGTCGCCGCTCCGGAGAGCCACGTCGCCGCGACCGCGCCGGGCGACTCCGTCTCGCTCAGGCGCCGCTGACAGAGGCGGATCGGCCGTACGTCATCCGTCCATGCCCGATCCCGGCGTTCGGACGGTGCCGTCGGCGACGCGTGTCGGCGGACTGCGACCGCGTTGCGCGCGACGATGCCGGCATCGAGAACGGGTCGTCGATGGGACGGACCGACCGAGGACAGAGCCGAAAGGAGGCCGCCATGTCCGCCCGATACGCGACGTACCAGCCCGAGGCCAGCGGGATCTTTCCGACGGCCGTCCTGCTCCTGGTGCTCGTCCTCACCGCGCTCGGCGTCCTCGCCCACGCGGCGTTCGTCTAGGCAAATGAAAAGGCCCCGCCGGTTCGGCGGGGCCTTCCGTCGTTCGGGCCCGGATCAGCGCCAGTCGGAGGCGCGCATGCCCAGATTGCCGACGATCGAGTGGTAGAAGTGGTCGTGGTGGTCGGGATCGATCATCGCCCGCGCCCAGCCCGTCCGGTACGAGTCGAAGGTGCCGACCCAGTTGCCGTTATAGGCGGGGTCGCTGCGGAAGATCGTGCGCATCGTGCGGCTCGTTCGGAACAGGTCGTGGATGACGTGATGCACGGAATCGATCGCGGTCGCGAAGACGGCCTTCGCTCCGGCATGAAGGAATCCGTAGCCGAAGTTGTCGATCCGTTTCTTGGCCGTCTTGCGTGACGGGTAGCCGTCGCCCCACTCGTTGTTGCCCGACGCATAGCAGAGCCGGTTGAGGATCACGACGGCGTTCGACGCCATCTGGACCTTCGTGTCGAGGTAATACTCGCCGTAGTACTTGACGTTCGAGTTGCCGTGGTCCAGCCGCGCGTTGAGCCCGAGCCCGTCCTTGGTGTATGTGTTGAACGGGTAGTAGGGGCTCGGCCAGCCATTCCCGTGTCCGAGATAGATCAGGAGGTTCGCCCCCTGGAGCGCGTTCTTGACGCGCCTCCACGTCGCGTTGGGGCTGTAGATCTCGGTCACGGAGGCGCCGAGCGAGCGGGCGTAGTCTGCGTAGCGGCGCGCGCTGTCCTTGTAGTTCGAGGTCTCCGAGCCGACCGGCCCGACGACGACCACGACCTTCTTCGACGACGCGCTCGCGGTGGCCGGCACCGCCAGCAGGCCGACGAGCGCGAGAGACGACGCGATGAGCGCGACGGCGCGCCCGATCGACGGTCGTCCCGGTGCGGAAAGCGCCCCTTGGGCGCCGGGGTGGAACAGCCGCAAAATCCTGCCTCCTCCCTGCCGGACGCCGTACTGGGGGTACGGCGACGATGTGATCGTCCGCTCCCGGGCACGTCGAACGGGCAGCAGCAGGTGACGACGGAGACGGTCCGGGACAACGCGCGGTGAGCACGCATGGGCCGGACGGAAGACTTGGGTTCGGTCGCGCACGGCGCCGGTGACGGGAGGCGGTGGCCTCGCCGACGGTGACGCTCCCGGGCGCGACAGGTCGATCGACGGAGACTGCCGGGTGCGGCGATCTTCTGTTGTCGTGCCTGTCTGCGGAGTGGCTGACCCATCGGAGTATGGCAGGGTTGCGATGCCGCCTGCATGCCCCAGGCGGGGGGCGTAGCGCCGGTGCAATCGTCATGTGCGTGCCGACAACGGTTCAGGTGTGGCGAACTCATGCCGGCGCGCGCTATGCTCGTGGCCGGACCGGCTACCCGATGGCGCTGGCGCCCGGACGTTGAGCCCGCGCAGCAGCCGTCACCCCCGCAACGGTGGGGCCGCCCTCGAACCGGTCTCCGTGATCCCGCCCGGCGCGGCGCGAACTGCCGGACGACGCAGTCGAAGAGAAGAAGGCTTGACAAACACGTTCGAAACGCTCGGTCTCTCGACCGAGCTCCTGCGGGCCGTGGCCGACGAAGGCTACGCGAGCCCGACCCCCATCCAATCCGCGGCCATTCCGATCGTCCTGGCCGGCCACGACGTCATTGCCACCGCCCAGACCGGCACCGGCAAGACCGCCGCGTTCGTGCTCCCGATCCTCGAGCGGCTCAAGGCCCACTCGAACTCGAGCTTCTCGCCCGCTCGGCACCCTGTCCGCGCGCTCATCGTCACTCCGACCCGCGAGCTCGCGGTCCAGGTGGCCGATTCGGTGAAGGCGTACGGGCGCCATCTGCCACTTCGGTCGACGGTTGCGTTCGGCGGCGTCGCGATCGAGCCACAGGCGAAGGAGCTGCGCGGCG
The DNA here is from genome assembly GCA_036503395.1 of Candidatus Limnocylindrales bacterium. Taxonomy (GTDB): domain Bacteria; phylum Chloroflexota; class Limnocylindria; order Limnocylindrales; family CSP1-4; genus DASSHA01. The sequence goes on along the minus strand of DASXWX010000272.1, from coordinate 1,942 downwards.
GCGTCGAGATCGTGGTCGCGACACCGGGCCGGCTGCTCGACCATCTCGGCAGCCGGACCGTCAACCTCTCTGCGGTCGAGGTGCTCGTGCTCGACGAGGCCGACCGGATGCTCGACATGGGCTTCATGCCCGACATCCGTCGCATCCTCGACAGCCTCCCGGCCCGCCGCCAGAACCTGATGTTCTCGGCGACGTTCTCGGACGACGTTCGCGGCCTCGCGAACCAGATCCTGCGTGATCCCGAGCGGGTCGCCGTCGCGCCGCAGAACGCCACGGCCGACCGCGTGCGCCAGCTCGTCTATCCGGTCGACCGCGATCGGAAGGAAGAGCTGCTCGCCCACCTGATCCGCAAGGACGACCTCCGCCAGGTGCTCGTCTTCACCCGGACGAAGCTGGCAGCGGCACGGCTCGCTTCCTGGCTCGACCGGCGGGGCATCGAGGCGACCGCCATCCACGGCGACCGGTCTCAGGCCGACCGACTCCGCGCCCTCGGCATGTTCAAGTCGGGCGAGGTCCGCGTCCTCGTCGCAACCGACGTGGCGGCGCGCGGCCTCGACATCGAGGACCTGCCCCACGTCGTGAACTTCGAGCTCCCGTTCGATCCACAGGACTACATCCATCGGATCGGCCGGACGGCGCGTGCCGGTCTCGACGGCGACGCCATCAGCCTCGTCTGCATCGACGAGACCGACCTCCTTCGCGGCGTCCAACGGATGCTGAAGGTGGCGATCCCGTGGACCGTCGAGGATGGCTTCGTGCCCGACCGCAACGTCGAGCCACGGCCGATCCGGATCCCGGGTCGTGCCGTTTCCCACGCGTCGAGCTCGAGCCGGAGTGCCGGGCGCGGTCGGTCGGGTCGCGGCCGCCGGCCGCGGAGGACCGAAGCCGCCGCCTAGACCCGTTCGCGCCCCGCATCACGCCCGGAGACCGGCGCGCGTCCACGGCTCATGGGCCGCGGCAGGTGCTGCGGGCCGGACCTCCAGCCGCGGACCGTTCAGCGGCCCGAGTTTCAATGTGGTTGGCGACGATTCGGTCGATCGCGGCTCGACGACGCGTCATCGAGACCGACGCGCACGGATCGGCAACGGAGTTGCCACCTCGCGGGCCGCGGGCGGACCTCGCAACGGCCTCCCGCGTCAGCGGCGCAGGCTTGCCTCGAGGCGGTCCCGGACGGCCGGCCACTCGCGGTCCGTGACGCTGTACCAGGCCGAGTGGCGGAGGCGCCCGTCCTGGCTGATCACGTGATTCCGGAAGATGCCCTCGAAGGTTGCGCCGATCCCGAGGAGCGCCGCGCGCGACTGGTCGTTGAGCGAATCGGTCTTGAACTCGACCCGGAGACAGCCGAGCGTCTCGAAGGCGTGACGGAGCATCAGCAGCTTCGCCTCGCGGTTGACTCCACTCCGCTGCCGACCGGGCGCGACCCACGTCCAACCGATCTCGAGGTGCCGGTTCCGGCGGTCGATGTTCAGGAAGCGGGTGCAGCCAACGGGTCTCCCGCTCGCGCGGTCGATCGTGGCGAACGGCAGCGAGGACCCGGCGGCCTGCTCGGCGAGCGCCTCCCGGATCCAGGAATCCAGGCCCTCGCGGGTCCGGACGTCGATCGTGACCCAGCGCCAGACGGCCGGGTCGAGCCCGACCTCGGCCAGCCCGTCGAGGTGATCGAGGGAGAGCGGCTCGAGGCGAACGATCGAACCCTCGAGCACGACCGGATCGATCTCGAGGAGCGCGGCCGCCAGGAGCTCGGGTCGCACGTCGGCGGGATCCACGCGCGGATCATCGACGGCACGCCGGTCGGACGCGGTCATCCGTCGTCGACTCCGACCGGCGGCGGAAGCACCAGCCCGAGCAGCTTCGTGAGGAGCGGGCGAAGGTCACGCCGACTCTGGTTCGTGACGATCGCGATCGCGAGGTGGGCTTCGGGCACGTACCGGAGCTGCGAGCG
>DASXWX010000271.1:0-8968 GCA_036503395.1 Candidatus Limnocylindrales bacterium | reverse complement strand
GGCTCGTTGCCGAGGTTCCAGAGCCAGATCGCCGGGTGGTCGCGGAGCGCCCGGACGACCGTCGCGACGAGGAGGCGCTCGGCCTCGAGCGCGATCGGGTCGGTGTACGGGTTCCGGTAGCCGCCGCGGACCGTCCGACCGCGGCTCACGACGGTCAGCCCACCGGGCGGCGCGATCGTTCGGTCGAGGAGCCAGCGCGGCGCCCAGTTCGTGCCGCTCATGTGGCCGGTGAGGAACGTGACGTCGAGCACGAGCCCGCGCTCGGCCGCGACGTCGGCGACCTCGACGAGGTGCGCGAGCGCGTCGGCGGACACCGCGGTCGGCTCGGGCTGGAAGTCGTCCCAGAGCAGGAAGATCCGGACGGCGTGAAGGCCGAGGTCGGCGACGAGCGCGAACTCCTCGGCGACCTCCGCGCGATCGAACTCGTGCCACCAGGCCATCGCCTTCCGCCGCGGCCAGTAATTGACGCCGAGGACGAACGGATCGCCGGGCTCGGGCACGCCGTTCACATTCCGAGCCGCCGTCGCGCCTCCGCGAGTGCCGCCGCCACGCGCGCGGGAGCCGTCCCGCCGATGACGTCGGCCCGGGCGAGCGAGGCCTCCACGGTTGCCCCGGCCCGCAGCGCCGCGCCGACGGAGCCATCGGAAGCCAACGCCCGCGCTCGCTCGTCGGCGGACCCCGCCAGCGCCTCCTGCCACGTCGCGTCGTCGGCGTCTGTCAGCGACCCGGTGCCGCCGTCCTCGAGCGCACGAACGACGCCGCCGACGATCCGGTGCGCCTCACGGAACGCGACGCCGCCCTCGACGAGGAGGTCCGAGACCGCGGTCGCGGTCGCGTACCCGGTCTCTGCCGCGGCCCGCATCCGCATTTCGTCGACGGACACGCCCTCCACGATCCCGGTCATCGCGTCGAGCGAGAGCCGGAGCGCGGCGACGCCGTCGAGGAGCGGCCGAACGGACTCCTGGAGGTCGCGCTGGTAGGCCAGCGGCAGCCCCTTGAGCAGCCCCAGCACGGCGACGAGGGAGCCGGTGAGCCCGGCGGCCTTGCCTCGCACGAGCTCCGCGGGATCGGGGTTTCGCTTGTTCGGCATCATCGACGATCCCGTCGAGAAGGCCTCCGCCACGCGGACGAACCCGAACGCGGGGTTCGACCACCAGGTGATCTCCTCCGCCAGCCGCGAGAGGTGCGCCCCGCAGAGCGCGCAGGCCGCGAGCGTCTCGACGACGAAGTCGCGGTCGCTCGTCGCGTCGATGGAGTTCGCCGTCGGCCCGTCGAAGTCGAGATCCAGCGCCTCGGCCTCCCGATCGATCGCGAAGCCCGCGCCCGCAACCGCGCCCGAGCCGAGCGGCGAGACGTTCGCCCGGCGGACGGCATCGGCGAGCCGCCCGCGGTCGCGCTCGAGCATCTCGACGTACGCGAGCAGGTGGTGGGCGAGGAGCACCGGCTGCGCCGGCTGGAGGTGGGTGATCCCGGGCAGGACGGCGCCATGGTGTTCGCTCGCGAGCCCGACGAGCGCCCGCTCCAGGCCGACGATCCGCCCGTCGAGCTCGCCGGCTGCCCCGCGTAGCCACAGCCGCAGGTCGGTTGCGACCTGGTCGTTCCGCGACCGGCCCGTATGGAGCTTCGCCGCGACGGCGCCGGCGCGTTCGCCGAGCGCGACCTCGAGGTTGAGGTGGACGTCCTCGAGGGCGGGGTCCCATTCGATCCGGCCCGCGGCGACGTCCTCGCGAAGCGACGCGAGCCCGGCCAGCAGCTCGTCCCGCTCGTCCGCCGTCACGAGCCCGGCGCCGAAGAGCGCCCGGACGTGGGCCTCCGACCCGGCGAGGTCGTCGAGGGCGAGCGCCCGATCGACGTCCACCGACGGCCCGATCGCGTCGGCGCGCGGGTCGCTCGAGCCCGAGAACCGGCCGCCCCACAGTCGCACGCGCATCCTCCTCTCGCCGGGAATCCAGCCGGTTCGCCCTCGGCCGAACGCTACCATCGGCCCGATGCCCCGATCGAACGTCCCCGGGCCGGCTGCCGCCGTCCGTCTCGACCACCTCGACCGGCCCGACGTCGCGACCGCGGTCGTCGGGGCGGTCACCGACGCCGGGGGTCGGGTCCGGACGCTCTCGACCATCCGCTCGATCGCAGCCGACCCGCCGCTCGTCGAGGTCGAGCTCGAGGTCGACGGGATCGACGAGGCCGCGGTCACCGCAGCCCTCCGGGACGTGCCCGACGTCCGCGACGTCCGTCCCACTCGCGCCCTCGACCGCGTCTTCGGCAAGCGGGTCATCGTGATCGGCGGCGGGGCCCAGGTCGCCCAGGTCGCGCTCGGGGCGGTGAGCGAGGCCGATCGGCACAACCTCCGCGGCGAACGGATCAGCGTGGACACGATCCCGCTGGTCGGCGAGAACGCGATCGCGGAGGCCGTCCGCGCGGTCGCCGACCTGCCCCGGGCCCGGCTCCTCGTCCTCGCCGGTTCGCTCATGGGCGGCGCGATCTCGAAGGCGGCCGACGAGCTGCGCGCGGTCGGCGTCCCGATCATCGCCCTCAACATGCCGGGCTCGATCACCGAGCACGTGGACCTCGTCGTCTCGGACCCGGTCCAGGCGGGGACGATGGCGGTGATGGCGATCGCGGACACCGCGTCGTTCGACCTCGCCCGCCAGCGCGGCCGCCGCTACTGACCGTGGCCGCTCGCCGGCCGGCGACGCTCGTTCGGATCGAGCGCGTCTGGCTGCGCGTCCTCGAGGAGCAGCTCGGCGTCGGTACGGCGAGACGCATCGAGGCACTCCGCCGACGTGCCCGCGACTCGGCGCAAGCGCACCCGGAGCACGAGCGCGACCGCGCTCTGGCCCGGCTCGAGTCGGACCTTGCCCGCGTTCCTCCGGACGCGCTCGGCGAGATCATCCGAGCGCTCTCACTTCGGTTCAACCTCGCGAACCTGGCCGAGGAGCGCGAACGGCTCGGGACCCTCCGGCGTCGCGCGCGTGCGAGCCGGGGGCGACCGCTGGCGGACTCCCTGGGCGACTCGATCGGCTGGCTCCGCGAGCGCGGCGTCCCGGACGTCCGCGTCCAGGAGCTCGTTGCCACGCTGAGCGTGGAACCTGTTCTGACAGCCCACCCGACCGAAGCACGTCGACGCACGGTCCTGTTCGCGCTGCGCCGCATCGGTCGACTGCTCGATCGGCTCGGGGATCGTGCCGCAACGCCCGGCGAACGGCGTGAGGCGGAACGTCGCCTCCTCGAGGAGGTCACGCTCCTGTGGCACATCGCGCCGGTCCGTGCGGCCCGCCTGACGCCGCTCGACGAGGTCCGCTCCGCTCTCGCGGTGTTCGACGACACCCTCTTCACGCTCGTGCCGCGAGCGGCACGCCGTCTCGGCGAGGCCGCCGGCTCCGGCCCGCCCGGTCCGGACGCCTGTTCCTTCGTCCGGTTCGGTACCTGGATCGGCGGCGACCGCGACGGCAACCCGACCGTCACCGCGAGCGTGACCGCCTCGGCGGCCGAGATGGGTGCCGACCACGCGCTGCGGGGGCTCGAGGCCGTCGCACGTCGCCTGTCGGGGTCGATCGGCGCGTCAGGCATGCCCCCCGGCGACCAGGGCGCAGCACTGACGAAGCGGCTCGAGGCAGACGCGACCGATCTCGGCGACGTCGAGCGCTCCGTCCGGCGTCGGTTCCCGGACGAGCCGTATCGGCGTCGCCTCGCGGCGATCGCCGAGCGGCTCCGCCGGACGCGGGCCGTCCTCGTCGAGGGCGCGGATGCGTTGAACCAAGCTGGACGCGGGGCCTACGCGGGGCCGGAGGCGCTCGCGGTCGAGCTGGCCGAGCTCGCGGACGCGTTGCGATCGGTCGGACTCGAGCGCGTCGCCGACGGCGAGCTTCGGGACCTCCGGCGCCAGGTCGACGCCTTCGGGTTCCACCTGGCGTCGCTCGAGGTCCGCCAGCACGCCGAGGTCCACCGGGCGGCGCTCGCGGGCCTCGGAGCCCGCAGCACGAACGCGCGAACGCAGGCATCGCGCGTGGAGCTGGACGCACCGCTCCCGGACGCGCCCGACATCACGCCCGGCGAGGTCCTCGCAACGTTCCGGGCGATCGGCGCCATCCAGGGGCGGTTCGGCGAGGCCGCCTGCCATCGCTTCGTCGTGAGCTTCACGAGGACGCCGCGAGACGTCCACGACGTCCTCGAGCTGGCCGAGCGCGCCGGTTCGGCCGCCATCCCCGCGGCAGCGACTGGTGGGTTCGCGCCGGCGCGGCCCGTGGTCGACGTCGTCCCGCTGTTCGAATCGTCGGACGCGCTCGAGGGAGCCGCGAACCTCCTCGACGCGATCCTCGCCCATACCGCGTACCGGGCGCACGTCGCCCGTCGGGATGATCGACAGGAGGTCATGCTCGGCTACTCGGACTCGAACAAGGAGGTCGGGTACCTCGCGGCGAACTGGCTTCTCTACCACGCCCAGCGGGCGATCGTCGGCGTCGGCCGGCGGCACCGCGTCCGACTGACGATCTTTCACGGGCGCGGCGGCGCAATCGGCCGCGGCGGCGGGCCGGCCCGCCGAGCGATCCGGGCGCTCGCACCGGGCGTGCTCGAGGGCGGCCTGAAGCTGACCGAGCAGGGCGAGGTGATCGCGGCGCGGTACGGCGACCCCGAGATCGCTCTGCGCGAGGTCGAACAGATGGCAGCGGCCACGCTCGTCGCCCGGGGCGACCCCGACAGCCCGCGGGTCGGTCGGGCGGAATCCACCAACCGCGCCCGCGACGACGTGATGCGCGAGCTCGCCTCGACGGCTCGCACCGCCTACCGCGCACTCGTCTGGGACGACCCGGCCTTCCCGGCCTTCTTCGCCGCGGCAACGCCGATCGACGAGATCACGTCCCTCCGTCTCGGGTCCCGGCCCGCCACGCGCCCGGGGCGCCGTCCGGCCGGAACGTCGGCCGGCTCCGGCTCGGTGCCGATCGCGTCGCTGCGGGCGATCCCATGGGTCTTCGCCTGGTCGCAGACGCGGCTCGAGGTCCCCGGCTGGTTCGGCGTGGGCGCCGCGGTCGAGGCATTCCGTTCCCGCCACCACGACGCCGATGCCACGCTTCGCGAGCTCTACCTGGCCTGGCCGATGTTCGCGTCGCTCATCGACAACGCGGAGACGAGCCTCGCCCGGGTCGACCTCGCGATCGGCCGCCGACACGCGTCCCTCGCCCCCGAGCCGGACGCGTCGCGGATCTTCGACACGATCTCGGCCGAGCACGCTCGCTCACTCCAGGCCGTGGCCACGATCACCGGTCGAACCCGACCCCTCGCCGCCTCGCCGGTCCTCCGCGCCGCGATCGACCGTCGCAATCCCGACGTCGACGTCCTGTCGCTCGCCCAGGTCGCGCTCCGACGGCGGATCGCGGCGAGCGAGCGAGACGGAGCGCCGATCGACGACCTGCGCTCGATCGCGCGCCTCACGCTCAACGGCGTCGCGGCGGGACTCCAGACGACGGGCTGAATCAGGCGCGGACGGCCCTACGGAAGGCGGCGTAGGCCTCTCCGTAGGCGGCCCGGTCGGCCCCGCGGGCCTCGATCGCGCGGATCGCGGGCGACCGTTCGAGGACCACCCCCTCCGGCGCGATGCCGGCGGCGACGGCGGCGACGAGCGCCGCGCCCACCGCGACGGTTTCGGGCTCGTCGACGACCTCGAGCGGCGCCGCAGACAGCGCCGCCTTGATCCGCAGGAGCGTGTCGTTGCGCGACCCGCCGCCGATCGTCCTGACCCGGCGCGGGCGGATCCCGGACAACCGTGTCAGCTCGTCGACGAGCCACCGGGCATGAAAGGCGGTGCCTTCGAGCGCGGCGAGCGCCAGCTCCGGTAGGCCGTCGGCCGCGGTCAGGCCTGCGAACGAGCCCGTTGCGGAGGGATCGGGCAGGGGAGCCGTCCGGCCACGGAGGGTCGGCACGGCGATCACGCCGCTCGGTCGCCTGCTGGCCGCCGCGACGAGCGAGGCCAGCCGTTCGTAGCGAACACCGTCGGCAGCGTCCGCCGGCACGCCGGCCAGCGCCGTCAGGAACCAGTCCACGAAGGCGCCGCTGGTCTGGATCCCCGCGATCAGCGTGGCCCGGTCGTCGAGGACGTGCGTGCCGACGGAGAAGCCGGCGGACCTCGTCACGTCGTCGAGAGCAGGCTCGGCGGTAACGAGCAGGAGCGCTTCGGCGGTCCCGATCGAGTCGAGCAGGTCGGCCGGCGCCACGACCCCCGCGGCGAGCGCCCCGACGACGTGGTCGTGGCCGGCGACGGCGAGCGGGATCCCGGCCCGGAGACCGAGCCGCGCGCCGACCTCCGTCGTCAGCCGGCCAAGCGGCGCTCGCCAGGGAAGGACGGGCGGCATCTGCTCGGCACGCAACCCGACGAGCGAGAGCAGCTCGTCGTCCCAGGCGCCGCGGCGGAGATTCCACGCCATCGAGCGACAGGCAAGCGTCGCCGACGTCCCCCGGCCGCCGGTCCAGGCGCCCGCCACCGCGTCGGCGACGAACCGCCACTCCGTCATCCGCGCAAACACTCGCGGCCGTTCGTCGCGGAGCCACGCGAGCTTGGCGAGCGTCACCTTTGGCTCCGGCCGGAGTCCCGTTCGGGCGAACAGCTCACGGTCGCCGGCGGCCTCGGCGAGCCGGCGCGCCTGGGCAGCCGGCCGCGGATCGAACCAGGCGAGCACGTCGTCGAGCGGCGCGCCGTCAGGGCCGACCGGCACCCCTGCCTCCGCCACCGAGGCGATGCCGACCGCGGCGATGTCATCGCGGCCGGCCTGCGCCGCCGCATCCCGGACGACGGCCTCGGCGGCTTGAAGGAGATCGGCGAACGGGTGGACCGTGCCTCCGGCGTCGGCTCGCGTGGGCGTGGGCCGGCGCGCGACGCCGAGAACCCGGGCCTCGGGATCCACGACGACCGCCTTGACGTTGGTCGACCCGAGGTCGAGTCCGACGCTGAGCTCGGTCATGGCACGGCGCCCGGCGCCTCCCGCCATGGCCTTCCGACCCGGTCGACGAGCCCGCCGAGCGCCTCGAGACGGGGTCGGGCGACGGCCGCCAGCCGCTCCGCCAGCGCGCCGCCGCCACCTTCGCCGATGGAGTCGGTCCAGATCGCCCGGCCGGCCAGGAAACCCGATGCTCCACCGCGACAGGCCGCCTCGACCGCCAGCGGGAACGCGTCGAGGTCGACGCCCTGGCTGAGCACGACCCACGGCCCGCGGATGCGCTCGCCGAGCTCGCGGCATCCGGCGGTGATCGCGGCGGCTTCGCCACGACCGCGGAACGGCACCTCGGCCTTGTAGAGGTCAGCGCCGAGCGAGCCGAGGGCCTCGGCCGCGTCGAGGATCGCGGCCTCCCGGTCGAACGACTCGGCATCCGTGGACCCCTGGCGCGGCGGCCGGACCACCGGTTCGAGGACCGCGAGAAGCCCGGCGGACCGACAGCGCGAGACGAACCGACGGGCGAGATCGACGACGCCGGCAGCCTCGTCGGCCCGCCAGAGCACGAGCAGCTTGAGGGCGGCGGCGCCCGCACCACCGGCGAGCGCGGCCGTCACGCGGTCGTCGAGATCCGTCTCCTCGACGGGGCCGCCGGGGGCCTGGACGAGCGCGTCGGCGGCCACGATGAGGCCGCAGCCGGCAGCGAGCGCGTGGGCGTCCAGGACCGGATCGAGGCCGAAATCGGCGTCGAGGAGGACCGCCGAAGCGAAAGGGGTCAGCTCGCGCGCGGCCGCGACCTTGAACGCCCGCAGCTCGTCGTCCGTGACCGCGTCCACGTTCCGACGAGTGCGCTCTGCCACGATCGTCCGAAGCGATTCGCGCTGGTCGAGCGCGAGCATCGCGAACGTGCCCGACGGCCGGGCGAGCGCGTCGAGGTCGGGGCGGGGCATCGCCGGCATTGTCGGCCGCGCGGCGCGGTGGCGTCTCAGGACGCTCTCAGCGCGGGCCCGTAGAACGTGGAGCATGCAACCGCACGACTCCTGGTCTCCGGCGCCCGATTCCGCGCCCGAGCCGTCCCCGTCGGTCCCCGGGCCGACGTTCACCCCGGCCGCTTCCGCGCCCGTCGCGCCCGAGGCACCCGTCGCGCCCGAGGCGCCCGCGGCGTCCTCCCGGTCGTCGGCCGGCCGCGGCGTCGGCCTCGTCCTCGGCGCGAGCCTCCTCTCGGCCGTGATCGCGTCCGGCGGCACCGCCGGCTTGCTCCTCGCCATCGCCCCGGCTTCCTCCTCGGTGCCCGCGCCGGTCGCCGATGCCGCGTCCACGGGCTCCCAGGCGACGATCGACTCGTCCGCCACCTCCTCGACGATCGAGTCCGTGGCGGCAGCCGTGAGCCCGGCCGTGGTCACGATCACGAGCTCGTCGCAGGGCTCGCGCTTCGACCCGTTCTCGATCCCGGAGACCGGGGTCGGCTCGGGCTTCATCTACTCCTCGAACGGGCTGATCCTGACGAACAACCACGTCGTCGAGGGGGCCGACACGCTGACCGTCACCCTCAACGACGGAACCGACGTCCCGGCGACCGTCGTCACGACCGACCCGGACCATGACCTCGCGATCGTGAAGATCGACCGAACGGGGCTCCCGGCGGTCACGCTCGGCGATTCGTCGAGCCTCCAGGTCGGCCAGCTCCTCATCGCGATCGGAAGCCCGCTCGGCCAGTTCACCGATTCGGTCACGAGCGGGATCCTCTCGGCCACCGGCCGATCGATCGACGTCCGTGACGCGTCGACACGGCAGGCCCGGCACCTCTCGGACCTCCTCCAGACCGACGCCGCCATCAACCCCGGCAACAGCGGCGGGCCGCTCCTCGACGCGAGCGGCCACGTCATCGGCATCAACACGGCCATGGCCTCGAGCGCCGTGGGGATCGGCTTCGCGATCCCGATCGATGCCGCGAAGGACCTCGTCAACCACGTCCAGGCGAGCGCCTGACGCTCGCCCGATCAGAGAAGGAAGGGAAGGACATGACCAACGACGATCAGACGCCG
>DASXWX010000270.1:0-2006 GCA_036503395.1 Candidatus Limnocylindrales bacterium | reverse complement strand
CGGGCGAACCTCGATCCGGGGGCATACATCGGTCGGAAGCCGGAGCGCGTGAGCGAGACCGTTCCGCCGGGTGCCGGGGTCGATCGCGCCCCAGAGTCGGTTCCTTCGAACCGACCCTCGCCGTCACCGACCCCTCGCGCGGGCGCGACGGCGGGCGCGACCGACGACGTTCCGCGCACGAACGAGCGGACGGACGCGGCCGACGAACCCGGTGCCGAGCGCGATCGAGGATCGCGGTGAGCCACGAGGACGGCCTCCGCCGGGGCACGCCCGAAGACGACCTTCCCCAGGAGGACCTGCCGGGCGCCGGACGCGACGAGCTTCCACGGGCCGCCGGGCGCGACGAGGCCGATCCCGTGAACGAGGTGATCGGCGACCCGGCCCTCCGCGGCCTGGCCGGATTTCGGGACGCCGACGACGAGGGGGAGCCAATCGGGCAGGACGACGTCGACACCCTCGGCTCGATGACCGACACCGAGGTCTACGAGGGCGAGCTCGAGGCCCGCGTTCCCTATGGCGACCAGCCCGACGAGCCCGTCGCCGAGAACCTGGAGATGCTGACCGAACGCGAGCTCCGGGCCGGGGAGACGCAGGACGCGAACGTCGCCGCGGAGGAGGGCGAGGCGTGGATTCCCCCGACCGATCCGCCGGTCGTGCCGGGTGACGGGGGACAACCGCGGGTCGCAGCGGGCTTCGGTGCCACGAGCATCGAGGAGCCCTTCGACGCCGACCACCACGCCGACGAGAACCTGGCCGAGGACGAACGGACCGAACGGGTGCTCGAAGCGCTCCGCTCGGACGCCGCAACCAGCGCGCTCGCGGAGGGCCTCCACGTCACGACCGACGGCGATCGGGTCTTCGTCGGGGGAGAGGTCGACGACATCGACGACGAGGACCGCGTGCTCGAGGTCGCCAGCACGGTCACCGGCGTGGGCGAGGTCGTCAGTGCGATCGGCGTCCGAACGGTCGAGGAGAGATAGCTCTCATGGACCTCGACCTCGTCCCGGATCTCGCGGCCGAGCTCCTGCCGCTCGTGGTCGGCATGGTCGTGCTGGCGATCGTGGTGCTCGCGGTCGTCCTGTAGGCAGTCACCACCCGGCAAGACACCTGCAAGACCCCACCCAAGGGCGTGACCCGGCCGCGACGCCGCGCCCGGGAGGCTTGGTGGGTCAGCTCGCCGGCTCGCCCGGCGCACATCCTGGAGGAATCCGATGGACACGAAGACCCGCCAGGCAGGACTCGAGGGCGAGTCGCCCGTCGACGACGCCACGTACAACCTGCTCCAGGCGCTCACCTCGAAGCTCGAGGCGATCGAGGCCTACGAGATCTACGCGCAGGACGACCCGCAGGGCGTGTTCGGGGAGCTCCTGAATGAGGAGCGCAACCATGCCGAGCGTCTGCTCGAGGCCCTTCGCGGCCAGCTGCGGAACGGCTGATCGGGCGCGGTCGCGCCGGCCCAACGGCCTGACACACGGCCGATAGACCGGCCTCTCGCCGCGTAGCCCGATCGTCGGTCGGGATCGGAGAGGCTGTCGTCCACGGGCCACTGAGCCCTCCGACGAACCCCCACGGCCCCGTGCCAGGAGGAGTGCATGAGCATCATCGCTTGGATCGTTCTCGGCGCGATCGCCGGCTATCTGGCGGGCTTCCTCGTCCCCGGTGACGAGGGGCTCGGGGTGATCGGCCACATCGTGCTCGGGATCGTCGGGGCGCTCGTCGGCGGGTTCCTCGCCAGCGTCCTCTTCGACACGAAGCCCGTCGACGGCCCCCTCGACATCAGCTCGATCGTGACCGCTGTCATCGGGGCGGTGATCGTGGTCGTCGTCGTCAACGCAGTCATGGGTCGGGGACGGGCCGGCACCGCGGCCTGATCAGCGGCCTCACGACGCCCGCCGGACCAATCGCCCGGCGGGCGCCGCCATGTTCGGCCCGGGTGACGCACCCGGAGGAAGGAGCACCATGAGGGACAAGCAGCATTCGGTCGACGTCCACGTCCCGGTCCGCAC
>DASXWX010000269.1:0-4671 GCA_036503395.1 Candidatus Limnocylindrales bacterium | reverse complement strand
ATCCAGTACGTCTACGACCGCTACGGCGCCGAGCACACCGGGATGGTCTGCAACGTCGTGACGTACCGGGCACGATCGGCCGTCCGCGAGGTCGGCTATGCGCTCGGCTTCCCGCGGCCGCTCGTCGATCGCGTCGCGAAGGCGCTCGAGACCTACGACTCGGTGATGGTCCGTCGCGACCTCGAGGCCGAGGGCGGTTTCGCCCAGTTCTTCGCCCGGCCGGGGGAGGCGGGCGTCGCGCCCGAGGCGGTCGAGGCCGTGGCATCGCAGTCAGGGGAGCGCGGCCTCACCGACCGGATGGGTCAGCTCAACCACGCTCGCGGCGGCCATGTCCGGACGGCGACCGACAACCGGGGTGGTGCCGCCCGCGCCCTGCCGGAGTCGCGATTCGTGCCGGATATCGATGGCGGTGGTGGTAGCCAGGTTTCGACGGCGGCGCACAACACAATGACCGCGATTCGTGCGGGCGCGCGCGGCGCTCCCGAGCCCCTGGCCGTCCCCAGGGTGGATACCACCACGGGCATCGATATTCGCGAGAACCCGGGCGGCGGTGGCGTGGCGGGAGGCGCGCCCGAGAGCGGACTCTCGCCGTTCCCGGCCTCGGGGCCGTCGATCCGGGGCGGCGGCACGAGCGACGACAAGGGCGGTCCGGGCGATTCGCCGGCCAGCGTCCGCCGGCTTCGAGCGGAGGCAGAGGCTCGCGGCGCCATCGGTCCTCCCCGCGTGGATGGCAGGCTGATCGACCCCGAATCGGGCGTACTGCAGCCGCCCGAGCGGACGGTCGATCGGCTCGGTCGTCCCTATCACTGGGGTCCGGCACGGGACGCGAGCGGTCGCGGAGAGGGACAGTCGAAGGTCGCCCGTGTCGAGCCTCAGCCCGTCCTCGAACGGCGCTCGGGCAGCACGGTCGGGCTCTCGGACTGGGAGCGCTGGCTCGAGATGTGCACCCGTCTCGACGGCTTCCCGCGCCACCTCTCGATCCACACCGGCGGCATGCTCATCACCGCGGCGCCGCTCGTCGACATCGCCCCGCTCGAACGGGCGACGATGCCCAACCGCGTCGTCGTCCAGTACGACAAGCGTGATGTCGAGACGATCAAGCTGATCAAGCTCGATCTGCTCGGGCTGGGCATGCTCGCCGCGATCGACGAGACCCTCCAGCTCATCGAACACGACTGCGCCGTCTGCCTCGACCTCGACCGCATCCCCGAGGAGATCCCGGAGGTCTTTCGGATGCTCCAGGCCGCGGACACGGTCGGCGTCTTCCAGGTCGAGAGCCGGGCCCAGATGCAGACGCTCCCGAAGTCGAATCCGACGACCCTCGACGACCTCGTCGTCGAGGTCGCGATCATCCGGCCGGGCCCGATCCAGGGCAATGCCGTCCACCCCTACCTCCGGCGGAAGCAGGGCCTCGAGCCCGTGACCTATCTCCACCCGAGCCTCGAGCCGATCCTCGCCGAGACCCTCGGCGTGATCCTCTACCAGGAGCAGGTGATGAAGATCGCGATCGAGGTCGCAGGCTTCACGCCCGCCGGCTCGGACGCCTTCCGGCGGGCCATGGGGACGTGGCGCTCGACGCGCGAGATGGAAAAGCTCCACGCCGCGTTCGTCGACGGCTCCATCGGTCGGTCGGGGATGGAGCCCGATGCCGCCGAGGAGCTGTTCCGGCAGTGCGCCGCCTTCGCCAGCTTCGGATTCGCGAAGTCGCATGCGGCGGCGTTCGCCCGGACGGCGTACGAGTCGGCATTCCTCAAGCTCTTCTACCCGGCCCAGTTCGTCGTCGGGCTCATCAACGCCCAGCCGATGGGCTTTTACCCGGTCGAGGTCCTCGTCAACGACGCGAAGCGCCACGGTGTCGCGGTCCTGCCCGTGGACGTCAATCGGAGCGCCTACCGGACGCAGACCGAGTGGGTCGGCCCGGAGGGCGCGCTCGCCCCTGTCGATTCGCCGGCCTGCGTGATCCCGGACGAGGAGGCACGCGGGCGCTGGGCGGCCGAATCGGCGACCGGCTGGGCTGTTCGGCTCGGCCTTCGCCTGGTGAAGGGGATCGGCGAGGAGCACGAGGCACGGCTCGACGGCGAGCTCGAGCGGGGGCCCTATCGGGACCTGGCCGACGTCGTCGAACGGACGGGTCTCGGCGAGGAGGTCATCGAGCGGCTCATCCGGGCCGGAGCGCTCGATTCGCTCGGCGAACCGCGGCGCGGACTGCTCTGGCAGCTGCGCGAAGTGACCGGCGCGTCGCGGGGCCGGATGGACGGGCGGCGCCTTCGGTCGGTCGATCGGGTCGCGAAGCGGGCCGCCGGCAGGCCGATGGACCTACGGCTCCCCGCGACCGAGGCACCGTCGTTGCCGCCGCTCACGGAGTCCGAACGCCTCGGCGATGCCTACGCGGTCATCGGGCTCGACGGCAGGCGACAGGCGGTCGAGCTCTTCCGGCCGGCACTCGAGCGGCTCGGCGCGATCCCGAACGCGGCCCTCGCGTCGCGGGCGCCTGGCCCGGTTCGGCTCGGAGGGCTCGTCGTCACCCGGCAGCATCCAATGACGGCGCGCGGCACGGTCTTCCTCGCCCTCGAGGACGAGACCGGAATGGTCAACGTCACGCTCTGGCCCAACACCTGGCAGCGGTTGCGTGGCGTCGTCCGCCGTCACGCGCTCCTGCTGGTCGACGGCACGCTCCAGCGGGAGGCGAACGTCGTCAATGTCGTGGCGCGAGAGGTGCGCTCGCTCGTCGAGGTCACCAACGAACGCGGCGGCCCGAGCGCCCCCGAGGGCGTGCGCCAGCTCGGATGGTCCGGGATGCGTCGTCTTGGGTAGGAACCCTCCGAGGGCCGACGTGAGCTCCTGCGGGGCCCTCGACCCGAGGACTACGCAGGGATGAGACGTCTCGGGTAGGGGACTACCGGCGCGACCGCTGCGCGGGACGCCTGTTCCGCGGTTGGGGCCGAGCAGGAGTCGTGGCTCGGAGGAAGCGGCGATAGAACCCGGCGAAGGCGCCGAGCAGGAGCCCGTAGACGACGCCGACGCTCGCGTTCAGGAGGATCTGCTGGCCCTTCTGGACCGCCGTCAGCTGCGTCGTGGTCGCCGCGTCGAACCCGGGCGAGAACAGGAAGATGGCGTAGAGGACCGCTCCGAGCAGGCCCGACAGCAGCCCGAACAGCCACGCCCCGCGCGGCGCGAGCAGCCCAGCGAGAAGCGGCGCGATGAACGGCTCCGCGACGAGCGACGAGAAGGCGATGGCCGGGATCTCGTATCGGACGAGGCCCGGGACGAGCGCGACGAGGCCTGCGAGGATCTCGAGCGCGAACGGGATCCACAGCAGCCGGCTCGATCGCAGGACGCCCGGAGCGGCCGCCAGGTCCTGGCGTACGTTCGCGGGCTGAAACGAGGTCCGAAAGCCGTCGAGGAAGGACGGTCGCCCCGTCGTGCGGGCAGCCGTCGGTGTCGGCCGGCTCTGGGCGCGAGCCTCGGCGGCGTCCTCCTCGGTGTCGCCCTCGGCCGCGCGTGCCGCGCTCTCGGTCCGGTAGCGGCGGCGGGCATCGGCTCGGGCCGTTCGCTTCGCTCGGGCCACGGGTCCTCCAGTCAGATGTGCCCGCCGGACGGGTGGCGGGCAGGGACGGGCGTCTCATCGTAGTCGAGCGGTGCTCATGGTGCGGTGAGGGACATCCGGGTCGGGCGGGCGGCGTGAGCGCCCGATGATCGTCGGATAAGCCGCCGTGAACCCGCCGCGAGTACACAGGACGCCCGCCCGTCCCGAACCCGCCTGGAGGTCGTCATGCTCGTCCTTCGGCGCGTTGCGACGCTCGCGATCGCCGCCCTCCTCGCCGCGTTCGCCGGCGCTCCCGACCAGACGCTTCCGCCCATCACGGCCGCGGCGGCGGTGTCGTGGCCCGTGTCCTCGTCGCTGCTCGTGGCCGAGGTCGTCACCGGCGGACCCGCGTCGGCCTCGGACGAGTACGTGGAGCTCACGAACGCCTCCTCGACCGACGTCGATCTGGCGGGGCTCGAGGTCGTCTACGTGACGTCGTCCGGCGGGACTGTCACCCGAAAGGCGAGCTGGGCGGTGCCGACGCTCCTCGCTCCCGGCCGGCACGTGCTGATCGCGAATGCGGCCGGAGCCTTCGCCACGCTCGCCGACGCGACGTACACGGGTGGGTTCGCTGCAACGGGCGGCGCGATCACGGTCCGGCCGGTCGGCGGAACGCCCATCGACTCCGTCGGCTGGGGCGACGCCGCCAACGCGTATGTCGAGGGTGGCGCGGCACCGGCGCCGGCGGCCGGATCGAGCATCCAGCGCCTGCCCGGAGGTTCCGCCGGCAATGTCGGGGACACGAACGACAACGCCGCGGACTTCTTTGTCGACGCGGCACCGGTCGCGCAGAACCTCGCGGCTTCGCCCGTCCCGAACCCCGGCCCGCAGCCGACCGCAACCGCGACCCCGACGGTCACACCGGACGCGGACCCGACGCCCACGCCCACGCATACGCCCACGCCCACGCCGACGCCCACGGCGGTCCCGACGCCGACGCCGACGGCCACGCCCACGCCGGCGCCGACCGCCAGCCCGGCCCAGACCCCGAGCCCGACGCCGATGGCGTTGCCATCGCCGATCGCGGAAGCACGAGCTCTCCCCGACGGTGCCACCGCGACCATCGAGGGCGTGGTGACCGCTGG
>DASXWX010000268.1:0-7538 GCA_036503395.1 Candidatus Limnocylindrales bacterium | reverse complement strand
ACGCCGGTCCGTTCGGCGACGCGTTCATCCGCCGCTACGACCTCTCCGGCAAGGTCCTCTGGACGCGGCAGTGGGGCCAGGAGGGCAGCGATGCCGTCCTTTCGCTCGCCGCCGACAAGACCGGCGTAACGGCGGTCGGCTTCACCCATGCGGACCCGTACGGTGAGGAGTCGAGCCAGGCCTTCATCCGTCGCTACGACCGGGCCGGCAGGCTCGCCTGGTCGCACATCTTCGGGACGGCCGACTCCGAGATCGCGTGGGGCGTCACGAAGGACGCCGACGGTCTGACCGTGACCGGCTACACGTACGGCTCGCTCGACGGCACGAACAAGGGCACGTTCGACGTGTTCGTCCGACGCTATTCGCGAACGGGTTCTCTCGTCTGGCGGAAGCAGTTCGGAACGACGGGCGCCGACCTCGGGATCGACGTCGCCGCGGACGGCAAGGGCTTCTCGGTCCTCGGCCACACGAACGGGTCGCTCGCGTCCGCGAACGAGGGCGAGCTCGACCTCTTCGTCCGCCGGTTCTCGCGCTGAGCGACGAGGGCCCCGAGCCGCACGAAGCGTGGCGCCTCAGGCCGTGGTCGGCCGCGCGAGGAGGGCCTCGACCCGGGCGACGAGCTCGTCGGGCGTGAACGGCTTCTCGAGGAAGTCGTCGCGGCTCGGGTCGTCGATGGCGATCGCCGCCTCGCTGAAGCCCGAGACGAGGAGGACCCGCACCGAGGGGCGACGGGTTCGAACCTCTGAGGCGAGCTCGGGACCGGTCATGCCGGGCATGACGACGTCGGTGACGAGGAGGTCGACCTCGCCCTCATGGCGGTCGACCGCGAGCAGCCCGGCGGCGGCGTTCGGTGCCTCGATCACGACATGGCCGCGCGTCGACAGCACGCTCGAGACGAGCTGGAGGACGGCCGGCTCGTCGTCGACGACGAGGATCGTCGCGCGGCGCTCTGCCGGTCGCCGTCGGGGCGCGTCGATCGGGAGCTGTTCGCCGTCGCCTTCGATCGGCTCGGTGACCGACGGCAGGTAGACCCGGAACGTGGTGCCGACGCCGCGCTCGGAGTAGACCGAGACATGCCCGCCGGATTGGCGGACGATGCCGTAGACCGTGGCGAGGCCGAGGCCCGTCCCGGCGCCCGGCGGCTTCGTCGTGAAGAAGGGCTCGAAGAGGTGATCGCGGGCCTCGTCCGTCAACCCGACGCCCTCGTCGGACACCGCGATGACGCCGTATGTCCCCGAGCTCACGTCGGGGTGTGATCGCGCATACGGCTCGTCGAGCTCGACCTGGGCCGTCTCGACGAGGAGCGTCCCGCCGTGGGGCATGGCATCGCGCCCGTTGATCGCCAGGTTGAGCACGACCTGCTCGAGCTGGCTCCGGTCGACGCGGACGGCGCCGGCGTCCGGGTCGAGACCGACGACCAGCGAGACCCGCCCGCCCAGGAGGCGGTCGAGCATCTCCCGGAACTCCTCCACGACCTCGTTGAGGGGCACGACGGCCGGGTGGAGGGCCTGCCGCCGCGAGAACGCGAGGAGCTGGCGGGTCAGGCCGGTCGCCCGCTCTGCCGCGAGGCGGATCTGGGTCGCGTCGTCGTGGCGGGGGTCCGTCCGGTCGGTGGCATCGAGAAGAAGGTCGCTGTAGCCGAGGATCGCCGTCAGCAGGTTGTTGAAGTCGTGGGCGAGCCCGCCGGCGAGCCGCCCGATCGCCTCCATCTTCTGGCTCTGGCGAAGCTGGGCCTCGAGGCGGGTCTCGTGGCTGACGTCGCGGTGGATCTCCGCGACGCCGGTGATCGAGTCGCCGTCGCGGACAGGCGCGACGCTGATGGCGACGTCGAGAAGCCGGCCATCGCGGGTCCGGCGGCGCGTCCGGTGGTCATAGACGCGCTCCTCGTGGAGGACGCGGGCCGCCAGGCCGCGTGACTCGTCGCTGAGGTCGGGCGGCGAGAGCTCCTCGATCGGGTGACCGACGATCTCGTCGGCGGGCCAGCCGAACAGCCGCTCGGCGCCCGGGCTCCAGCCGGTGATCGTCCCGGACAGCGAGGCGGTGAGGTAGGCGAGGTCGGCGTGGGCGAGGATCACGGACAGGCGCTCCGCGTCGCGGCGAGCGGAGACTCTCGTGCGTGGCGACGGCCTGGACCGCGGCATCGGCCGCAGTCTCGCACGGCACGCGGAGACGGACGCGCGCGCACCCGCCTCGGATGTGAAGCGCCCGCGCCTCGCGCGCCGCGGTGTGGGATATGCCCACCACCGGGACGGGTTTGCCGCTGCGCGAGCCTCGGACCGTGGTGAAGCGGGAGCGAATCCTTGCCGACTGTGCCGCCGGGCACACAGACGGCGTCGCATGGACGCTCCGTGGACCACCCGGACGACCGATTCGGCCGAAGTCGGGCTCGGTCGTGGGATATCCCCACATCCGGAGCCCGTCCACGCCACGAGCATTCGGCTACGGTTCGTCGGTGGCCCAACGCCCACTCCGGACCCGGCTTCGCCTCGGCGTCCAGCTGCCCGAGGTCGAGTACCTCATCCGCTGGCCCGAGCTCGCGGCCATGGCCCGGCGAGCCGAGGACGTCGGGTTCGATTCGCTCTGGATCGGCGACCACCTGCTCTATCGCGGGGTCGGGCCCGGGGGCGACGAGACGCGCGGACCCTGGGAGGCCTGGACGACCCTCGCCGGGCTGGCTGCGGTCACGAAGCGGATCCGGCTCGGGCCGCTCGTGGCCGCGACGGCGTTCCATGCGCCGCCGATGCTCGCGAAGATGGCCGCGACGGTCGACGAGATCAGCGGCGGCCGGCTCGTCCTCGGGCTCGGCGCGGGCTGGAACGAGACCGAGTTCCGGGCGTTCGGCTTCCCGTTCGACCAGCGCGTGGCCCGGTTCGAGGAGGCGTTCACGATCATCCGGACGCTGCTCCGCGAGGGCGCGATCGACTTCGACGGCCAGTTCTATCAGGCCCGCGACTGCGAGCTGGCACCGCCGGCCCGGCCGGGTGGCCCGCCGCTCCTCATCGGATCGAACGGACCGCGGATGCTGCGGGCGACCCTGCCGCACGTCGACGCCTGGAACACGTGGTACAGCGACACGCGCAACTCCCCCGACGGGGCCCGCCGCCTCAACGAGATGGTGGACGCCGCGGCGGCCGAGATCGGCCGCGATCCGGCTACGGTCGAGCGGTCGACGGCGGTTCTCGTCCGGCTGGCCGAGGGAACCGGCCGGCTCCAGGGCGGGTACGCGAGTGACGCCCCGTCACCGCTTGCGGGCACGGCCGACGAGCTCGCGGCGGCCCTGCTGGCCTACGCCGACGCGGGGTTCGACGAGCTCCAGCTCGTCCTCGACCCGATCACGGAGGCGTCGATCGCCGAGCTCGCCCCGGTGGTCGAGAGGGTTCACGCCGCGGCGTCCGGCTGACGCCTCCGCCGAACCTGACCGGCCCGTCGCCGTTCGTCCGGGCCTGATTCGACATTCGTACCGGCGAGCGGATCGGTGCGCTGGAGTGCGATTCGGCGGTGCTAGCATCCCGCGCGATGCGCCTTCCCGGGGTCCAGGACCGGCCCGCCGTGCGGATTTCGCAGCGCTCATCCCGGCGGGTGATGCGCGGTCGCGCCGCCGGTGTCGCCGTCGGTCTCACGGCCGCCCTCGCCCTCGCGGCCTGCGGTGGCGGAGCCGCGCCGTCGCCGTCGCCCAGCGCCGCCCCGACCCCGACGCCAACGCCGAACCCGCACCTCGCGGCCCCGGCGTCGGTCGACGCCGTGTTCACCTGGCTGACCCGCCACGGGCTCACGATCATCCCGAACAACGCCGACGCCCGCGACTCCGGTGAACCGGTGAAGCGGATCAACGCGACATACGCCGGCTGGCCGCTGATCCTCAGCCAGTACTCGACCGAAGCGGCCGCGCGAAACGCGACCGGGATCGGTCGCTAGGCTTCGAAGCCAACGGCCGACGAGGCCCCGTTCTCGTTCCTCGGACTCAACGTCGTCGTCGACTTCGGGCCGCGGCTCCTCCGGGACACGGATCCCGCGCCGAACAGCCGCTTCGTCGAGGCCGCGAACAAGCTCGCCCTCGCGCTCGACCCGATCCTCGGCCCGCTCGGCGTACGCGCCGCCGCACCCGTCGCACTGCCCACGCCGACTCCGACGGTGGCCCCGTCGCCCTCTGCCACGGTCGCGCCGTCGAAGACGCCCAACCCCACGGCGACCCCGAAGCCGAAGAAGCACAAGCCGAAGCCGTCGCCGAGCGGCTGACTGCCTGGGCGACGCAATGGAGGAGGCCATGCAGCCCCGACCCGAGCCGGCCCCGAGCCGCCAGCGTCCGCGCCCGCTGGGCGGACGAGTCGTTGACGACGTGTCCGAGCTCGACAAGCGGATCATCGAGCACCTCCAGGCGGACGGTCGGCGGCCGTTCACCCAGATCGCGAACGAGCTCGGCGTGTCCGAGGCCGCCGTGCGCGCCCGCACGAACCGGCTCGTCGAGCGTGGCGTGCTCCAGATCGTCGGCGTCACCGACCCGCTTCGGCTCGGCTTCGGGCAGATGGCGATGATCGGCGTGCGCTGCGAGGCGTCGAAGCTGATGGAGGTCGCCGACGCCGTCTCGGGCTTTCCCGAGGTCGACTACGTCGTCGTCACCGCCGGCTCGTACGACATCCTCATCGAGACGGTCTGCGAGGACAACGAGGCCCTGCTCCGCTTCCTGACCGAGAAGCTGCGCGCGATCGATGGCGTGCGGGAGACCGAGACGTTCGTCTACCTGCGAATGATCAAGCAGACGTACCAGTGGGGAACCCGCTAGCGGGAAGGCGCTGGGCGCGTACGCACCACAGAGCGCGTGGCCCGCCGTTCGGTGCGGACCGGTGTGGTCGAGATTCGGGTAGCCATCGGTACCATGGCCCAACGGCTGAACGGGTGGAGGCCCGTCGTCTGGAGGTGTCCGCGTGCCGGTCGAGCCGGTCCTCGCGCTGATCGTGGTCGCGGTCCTCGCGAACCTCGTGCTCATGGCCGTCGTCGCCTGGCCGGCGCTCGCGCGGCGAGGTCCGCTCGGCGGTGGCCAGCCACACCCCGGGATCGCCGAGCGCGAGCTGCTCGAGGCCCCGCCGGCCGCGACGGGCGGGGTCCTGGAGGCGGGCCCGCCCGCACACGCCTACGACCGGATCGTGCGGATCGTGTCCTGGGTCTTCATCCTCGGCACGGCGGCGATCGTCGGCGTCACCGGGCTCTGGCAGGACACGCAACCCGCGATCCTCGTCCTGCTCGCCCTCGCCGGGCTCGTCGTGCTTCTCGTCCACGACCTGCTGCCGTCCGACGCGCTCGGGTCGGCCAAGTTCGTCGTCGAGGGCAGCGTCGCGATCACGTTCGCCACGCTCCTCGTCCTGCTGACCGGGCAGTCGGGCAGCCCCTACTTCTTCGTCTTCCCGCTCATCGTCGCCGGCGCCGCGCTCGTCGTCACGCCGACCGTGACACTCCTGCTGGCGGCGATCGCCAGCGTCGGCTACCTCGCGGCGGTCCTGCTGCCGACCGGTCGAGCGCCCGAGCTGCCGCCGCTCGCCGTCGTCGTGGGGCTCAACCTGACCGCGCTCCTGCTCCTCGCCTACGTCGCGATGGTCGTCGCGCGCGAGCAGCGCGCCGCACGCGACGCGGCGGTCCGGCTGTCGACGATCGATCCCCTCACGGGGCTGTTCAATCGAACCTTCTTCTTCGCGGTCGTCGACCGCGAGATCGACCGGAGCCTGCGCTCGGGACGCGGCTTCTGCCTGCTGATGATGGACGTCGACGAGCTCAAGTCGGTCAACGATCGCTACGGCCACTTCCACGGAGACCGGCTCCTGCGGGCGATCGGCGGGGTCGTCCGCGGAGGCGTCCGGAAGATCGACACGCCGGCCCGGTACGGGGGCGACGAATTCGTCGTCCTGTGTCCCGAGACCGATCCGACCGGCGCCTTCGTCCTGGCCGAGAAGATCCGGCAGGAGGTGCGCGACGTCGACCTCGACGCACCGGGCGTCCGGATCGAGGGCTCGGTCTCGATCGGCGTGGTCAGCTTTCCCGACGACGGACGAACGGCCGACGACCTGCTCATCGCCGCCGACCAGGCGATGTACGGCTCGAAGCGGATGGGCAAGGACCGGGTCACCACGACCGGCGGCGGACGGCCGCTCCAGGTCGTCCGTGACGTACCGGTCGGGGCGCACGCCGCCGGCCCGGCCGAACGGGGGGACGTCTCGGACTCGGTGTAGGATCGGCCGGGTGAGCGGGTTCTCGACGCGCGCGGTTCGAGCCTCCGCGCACGGTCCCACGGTTCGTCAGCGATCGACCGCGGTCCCGATCTTCCAGACCGCGACCTTCGCCGCCTCGGACTCCGATGAGCTGGCCGACGTCATCCTCGGTCGCGTCCCCGGCTTCGCCTACAGCCGCATCGACAACCCGACGACCGCCGCGCTGGCGGCCGCGGTCGCCGAGCTCGAGGGCGCGGAGGCGGGCGCCGCGTTCGCCTCGGGCATGGCCGCGATCCACGCGACGCTGCTCTCGCTCGTCTCAGCCGGCGACCGTGTCGTCGCGTCGGCGACGGGGTACGGCACCACCCGCGCCCTGCTGACCGGTACGTTCGGACGGCTCGGCGTGAACGTGGTCTTCGTCGACGTCACCGACCACGCGGCGGTGGCCGAAGCCCTCGCCGGCGCTCCGACCCGCGTCCTGTACGCGGAGACGATCTCGAACCCGACGATCGTCGTCGCCGACCATGGCCGCCTCGCCGGTCTCGCCCACGAGCAGGGCGCAACCTACGTCGTCGACAACACCTTCGCCTCTCCGGCCGGGTGCCGGCCGATCGAGTGGGGCGCGGACCTCGTCGTCGAGTCCGCCACGAAGTACATCGGCGGCCACTCGGACACCACCGTCGGCGTGGTGGCCGGCCGCGAGGCCGCGATCGAGGCGATCAGGCTCGTCGCGGTCGACACCGGGGCGACGGCCGCGCCGCTGAACGCCTTCCTGGCGCTGCGGGGGATCGCCACGCTCGGCGTCCGCGTCGAGCGCCAGTCCCGGACCGCGAGCGCCCTCGGCCGGCGGTTCGAGGGCGCGCCCGGCGTCCTCCGCGTCCTCCATCCGTCGCTGCCCTCGCACCCGCAGCTCGAGGTCGCCGACCGGCTGCTCGAGCTGCCGGGCGCCATGCTGGCCCTCGAGCTCGACGGCGGGCGCGAGGCAGGTCGCGCCTTCATCGATGCCGTCGAGATCCCCGAACGGACGGCCTCGCTCGGGAGCGTCCACACGATGGTCGTCCACCCGCCGTCGACGACCCACCGCCAGCTCGATGCTGCGGCCCTCGCCGACGCGGGCATCGCGCCGGGCCTCCTCCGGGTCTCGGCCGGGCTCGAGGACGTCGACGACCTCGAGGCGGACTTCGCGGCGGGGCTCGCGGCGGCGAGGCGCGCGGCGGGCGCGGCACGCGAGCGGCGAACGCCCGTCGCGACGACGTCCTAGGAGACCCGATCGCGACCATCGCCGCCGGGCGGCCGGCGGCCCTCGAGCGCCCACGCCCCGGGCTCACCACAAGGGTCGGC
>DASXWX010000267.1:0-7375 GCA_036503395.1 Candidatus Limnocylindrales bacterium | reverse complement strand
GATCGCCGCGAACGATGCCGCGAGACCGGCGGTGCGCCGGACGAGGGTCCGGGCGGGCGTGGTCAAGGTCGCCGGCAGCGAGGGCGGGCCATCCGCCCGCGACGCACGCGCATTCGAGGCGGCCGCGCTCGCTCATCGACGGACCGGCGTGCCCATCCTGACGCACTGCGAGAACGGGACCGGGGCGCTCGAGCAGGTCCGCCTCCTGGCCGATGCGGGCGTCGACCCCGGCCATGTCGTGTTGAGCCACGTCGACAAGGTGGCCGACGCCGCGTATCACCGCGAGATCGCCGCCAGCGGCGCCGTCCTCGAATACGACCAGGCGTTCCGCTGGGGCGACCGACCGAACGGGACGCTCGACCTCCTCACGACGCTCGCCGCCGACGGGCTGACGGACCGGATCGTGCTCGGGATGGATGCGGCCCGGCAGGGCTACCTTCGAAGCTACGGCGGACGCCCCGGCCTCGCGTTTCTCCTCACGGAGTTCAGCGAGGAGATGGAGGCGCGCGGCCTGGACGCTACGATCCGGCAGGCGCTGTTCGTCGAGAATCCGGCTCGCGCGTTCGCGTTTCGCACGATGGAGGGTTGATGGCATCGTCGGGCCCGATCCGTTCCGCGGACCGCCCGGGCGGCCTGCTGACGTCGGTGGTCGGCTCGCACGCACGGCCGTCCTGGCTCCTCGTGGGGCTCGACGCGGCGGACCGGGGCGACCTCGGTCCCGCGGATCTCGCGGAGCTGCTCGACGATGCGGTCGACGTGGCCCTGCGCGACCAGGAGTCCGCGGGGATCGACGTGGTGACCGACGGCGAGATGCGGCGCGCCGGGTTCTTCACGGCGGAGTTCTACCGGCATCTGACCGGCGTTTCCGTTCTCGACCCCGAACGGCGGATCGGAGCTGGTGGCCACGACCAGCAGCACCGCCTGGCGGTGACGGGGCGGATCGAGGCACCGGACGGGCTCGGGGTCGTCGCCGAATACCTGGCGGCCGCCCCCCGGGCGACACGGCCGCTCAAGGTGACCCTGCCCGGTCCGTACACCCTCTCGGGACGACTCCGAGTGGGTCCGACCGAGGTCTACGGCGACCGGGTCGAGGCCGCGGAGGCATTCGTGCCGTTGCTCCGGGACGAGATCGCGGCACTCGTGGAGGCAGGCGCGGAAGTCCTCCAGGTCGATGAGCCGTCGCCGGCGATCCATCCCGATGGCGGCGCCGATTTCGTCGCCCTCCTCAACGCGGTCATCGAGCCGGCGGTCGGCCGGGCTCGGCTGGGCGCCCATCTCTGCTTCGGCAACTACCTGGGCCGGCCGCTGGCGAAACGCACCTACCGGCCGATTCGGGACGCGATGCTCGGTTTCCGCGTCGACGAGCTCGTGCTCGAGTTCGCGAATCGCGAGCTGGCGGAGATCGAGCTGGTCGCGGAGCTGGCCGCGACAGGTCGGGACGTGGCCGTCGGCGTCGTCGACGTCAAGAGCTATTACGTCGAGACCGCCGACGACGTCGCGGGGCGGATCGAGCGGGTCCTCGCGACGGGCGCACCCGCCGAGCGTCTCGCGCTCGTGCCCGACTGCGGGTTCAGCCAGACCGCGCGCTGGGCCGCCCTGCCGAAGCTCCGGGCGCTCGTCGCGGGCCGGGATCTCGTCCTCGGCCGCCGGCCGGCACTCGTCGGCGCTGCGAACGACGGTCGCTGAGGGAGAAACGACGGAGGAGTCACATGGGCGGCCATCGGATCACGATGCTCGGGACCGGCCTCATCGGCGACTTCTACACCCACACCCTCAACGGCTCGCGCGGTCGCGACCGCGTCTCCGTCGTCTACTCGCGGACGGATGAGCGCGGCGGC
Organism: Candidatus Limnocylindrales bacterium; assembly: GCA_036503395.1. Lineage (GTDB taxonomy): Bacteria > Chloroflexota > Limnocylindria > Limnocylindrales > CSP1-4 > DASSHA01. The sequence goes on along the minus strand of DASXWX010000267.1, from coordinate 5,537 downwards.
GCCGTCGCCGAGCGGTGGGGCGTGCCCGAGCACACCACCGACCTTCGTGCCGCGATCGAGCACCCCGACACGGACGTGGTCGTCGTCGGCCTCCCGAACCATCTCCACGAAGAAGCGGTCGGCCTCGTCGCGGCCGCAGGCAAGCCGGTCCTGTGCACCAAGCCCCTTGGGAGGAACGCGGCCGAGGCGCGGCGGATGCTCGACGCCGTCGAGCGGGCAGGCGTGTTCGCCGGCTATCTCGAGGATCTCGTCTACACACCCAAGACCCTCAAGGCCGTGTCCTCCGTTCGCGACGGCGCGATCGGCGACGTGACCTGGGTCCGCTCGCGCGAGGCCCACCCGGGTCCGCATTCGGCCTGGTTCTGGGATGGCAGGCTGACCGGCGGCGGTGCGATCGTCGACCTCGGCTGCCACTGCATCGAGATCATCCGAAGCTTCGTCGGCAAGGGCAACCGCCCGGTCGACGTCCTCTGCCACACCGACACGCTCGTCCACCCGATCGACGACGAGGACAACGCGATCGCCCTGATCCGGTTCGAGTCGGGCGCGGTCGGTCAGTTCGAGGTGAGCTGGACGTTCCGGGGCGGGATGGACCTCCGCGACGAGATCGCCGGCACGAACGGCACGATCTGGACGAACCACTTCCTCCGAACCGGGTTCGAGATGTTCACGGCCGGCGACAAGGGTGGCTACGTGGCGGAGAAGGCCGAGACGACCGCGGGCTGGCTCTTCCCGGTCGGCGACGAGGTGTCGGAGCTCGGCTATGCGGACATGTTCGAGGACATGTTCCGGGCGCTCGACGGTGGCGAGGCGCCACGCGAGACGTTCTACGACGGATACGTGGTCAACGCGGTCATGGACGCGTGCTACCGATCGGCCCGCGAAGGCGGCTGGGCCCGCGTCGAGCTCGACTGGCGCGCCGAGCCGACGCCACGGATCGCGCCCGTTGCCGAGACCCTCGACGGCCACGTCGTCATCAAGCGCGAGATCCTGCCCGACGGCCGCCACAAGCTGATCCTCAAGGACCCCAGGACGGGCGACTTCACGGATCGGGTCGTCGCGGGCTAGCGCGACGCGGGGTCAGGGCGAGACGACGCAGCGAGCTGTCTATATTGTCTAGCCGGGCTGGGGCGGGCGACGACGGAGCTACGCCGGCAGGACCCGAGGGGAGGACATGGGGCGAATCTCGGAGCACGGCGCCGCGGTCATCGGGACCGGGTTCATCGGCACCGTCCACGTCGAGCAGCTTCGCCGGATCGGTGTTCCGGTCCGCGGCGTGCTCGGCAGCTCACCCGAACGCGGCCGAGCGAGGGCCGACGCGCTCGGCGTGGGGCGCGCCTACGCGTCCTTCGACGAGCTCCTCGACGACCCGTCGGTCGAGGTCGTGCACGTCACCTCGCCGAACCACGTCCACGTCCCGCAGGCGCGCCGGATCCTCGAGGCGGGCCGGCACGTGGTGTGCGAGAAGCCGCTTGCGCTGACGGCCGCCGAATCGGCCGAGCTCGTCGCGCTCGCCGAGCGGACGGGCCGCGTGAATGCCGTCAACTTCAACATCCGCTTCTACCCACTCAACCAGCACGCCCGCGAGATCATCGCCGCGCGCACGCTCGGTGAGGTTCGCCTCGTGACCGGCCACTACTTCCAGGACTGGCTCCTCCATGACACCGACTGGAACTGGCGGCTCGAGCCCGACAAGGGCGGCGCGCTCCGGGCCGTGGGCGACATCGGCTCGCACTGGCTCGACCTGATGACGTTCGCCAGCGGCCAGCCCATCGTCTCGGTGATGGCGGATCTGGCGACCTTCGTCAACGTCCGCCGGCAGCCGACGGGACCGGTCGAGACCTTCTCGACAGAGCGCTCGACCGACACCGTCGATCGGGCCATGGGCACCGAGGACGTCGCCTCGATCCTGCTTCGCTTCGCGAACGGCGCCCGGGGCGCGCTGACGGTCTCGCAGGTGAGTCCGGGCCGCAAGAACTCGCTCCAGTGGGAGATCGACGGGTCGGACGCCGCGGCCGCCTGGGACTCGGAGACGCCGGACCACCTGTGGATCGGTCACCGCGATGGGCCGAACGAGATCCTGCAGCGGAATCCCGCCCTGATGGGCCCCGCAGGCCGGGCCGCCGCTGCGCTGCCCGGCGGCCACGTGGAGGGGTTCGCGGACACCTTCGGCGCCCTCTTCCGGGCGATCTACGCGGACATCGCCGCGGGTCGGCCGTCCGCCGATCCGGTCTACGCGACCTTCGCCGATGGCCACGACGAGATGCTCGTCGGCGATGCGATCGCGGAGAGTGCCCGGACCGGCACGTGGGTCGAGGTCGATCGCTCATCTGCCCGGGCCACCGTCACGAACGTCCCGGCCTGACTGGAGGTTCACGCTCGATGAAGCTCGGCTTCCTGACCGCGCCCTTCCCGGAGACGCCGCTCACCGAGGTCGCCGACTGGGCGGCGGCCAGCGGCTTCGAGGTCCTCGAGATCGCCTGCTGGCCGCGTTCGGGCGGCGATGGCCGCCGCTACGCGGGGACCTCCCACATCGACGTCGCCAACGTCTCCACGGATCAGGCGACCGAAATCGTCGACCAGCTGCGATCGAAGGGCCTCGCCATCTCCGGCCTCGGCTACTACCCGAATCCGCTCCACCCCGACCAGGCCCACCGCGACCAGGTCATCGGCCACCTGAAGAAGGTCATCGAGGCCGCGGAGAAGATGAACGTGCCGCTCGTGAACACGTTCATGGGCGGCGATGATGCGAAGAACCTCGACGACAACTGGCAGGAGGCGCTGCGCGTCTGGCCGGACATCGTCGCCTTCGCGAACGACCATGGCCGGAGGCTGACCCTCGAGAACTGCCCGATGCTCTTCTCGTATGACGAGTGGCCCGGCGGGCACAACATCGCGACGACGCCGCAGATGTGGCGCCGGATCCTCGAGCAGTGGGGCGACACGATCGGGCTCAACTTCGATCCGAGCCACCTGATCCTCCAGATGATCGACATCCGGCGGTTCCTCAGGGAGTTCGGTCGGCACGTCCTCCACTACCAGGCGAAGGACCTGATGATCGACCGCGACGGCCTCTACGAGCGCGGGATCTTCTCGATGGGCATGGGCTGGCAGATCCCGCGAATCCCGGGCCTCGGGGAGGTCGACTGGAGCGTCGTCTTCTCCGAGCTCTATCAACAGGGCTACGAGGGCGACTGCATCATCGAGCACGAGGATCGCCGGTTCGAAAGGACCGACGCGCTCGTGAAACAGGGCTTCCTCATCGCCCGGGACGTCCTCCGGCCGTACTGCCACTGAGCGGGAAGGCGGAACCGGAGTGACAGCTTCTCGGGCGATCATCGATAATCGAAAGCGCCTCGTCGGAGCCTCGGACGGACCACGATGACCACCACGATCGGCGGCTACACGGAACGAGACATCGCGAAGGCGATCGACCATTCGCTGCTCCGGCCGGAGCTCGATGACGCGTTCGTCGAGGACGGGTGTCGGCTCGCGGCGGAGTACGACGTCGCCTCCGTCTGCGTCCGCCCGGTCGACGTCCCCCGCGCGGTCGGGATCCTGGTCGGCACCGACGTCGCCGTGGGGACCACGATCGGGTTCCCCCACGGCGACCACCTCACCGAGACGAAGGTGTTCGAGGCCCGGCGCGCGCTCGAACAGGGCGCGACCGAGCTCGATATGGTGCTGCTGATCGGCGCCCTCAAGTCCGGTCGGGACCAGGACGTCCAGGCGGACGTCGCCGCGGTCGTCGAGGTCGCCCATGGCGCGGGCGCCATCGTCAAGGTGATCTTCGAGAACGCCTACCTGACCGACGACGAGAAGGTCCGAGCCTGCCGGCTGTCCGAGGCGGCCGGCGCCGACTTCGTCAAGACCTCAACGGGCTTCGCCGCGTCCGGCGCCACCCACGACGACCTGCGACTCATGCGGGCGACCGTCTCGCCGCGGGTTCGGGTCAAGGCGGCCGGCGGCGTCCGGAGCCTCGACGCGCTCATCGAGGTCCTCGACCTCGGCGTCTCTCGTGTCGGGGCGACGCAGACGAAGCCGATCATCGACGACTTCCGGGCGCGTCTCGCTCGCTCCGGCAGCGCCGCGCCCGCGGCAGCTGCCCGGACATGACCGTGGCGACGGCGGGCGTCCGCTGGATGCGCGAGGCGACCGGTCTTCTCGACCGGATCGGCACGACCCAGGCCGACGCGATCGAGACGGCCAGCCGCTGGTGTGCCGACGCGATCGCCGCCGACGGGCTCGTCCACCTCTTCGGGACCGGCCATTCGCGGATCCCGGTCGAGGAGATGTTTCCGCGCTACGGCTCGTTCCCCGGGTTCAACCCGATCGTCGAGCTGTCCATGACGTACCACACGCAGGTCGTCGGGGCGAACGGCCAGCGCCAGGCGATGTTCATCGAGCGGGTGCCGGGCCTCGCCGAGGTGATCCTGTCGAACTTCACGTTCGGCCCGCGCGACGTCATGGTGGTCTTCTCGGCGAGCGGCCTCTCGGCCGTCCCGATCGAGGTCGCGCGTGGGGCGCGGAGGCGCGGCCTCCGGGTCGTCGGCATCACCTCGGTCGCCCAGTCGATGTCGACGCCGGCGGATCCGGTCGTGGGCAGCCGCCTCCTCGACGAGGTCGACCTGGTCGTCGACCTGTGCACTCCCGAGGCCGACGCGGTCTGCTCGCTCGACGGACTCGACACCCCCGTCGGTCCCGTTTCCACAGTCGCCGCGGTGGCGATCGCCAACTCGATCAAGGTGCGGGTCGCCGAGCTCCTCGTGGAGCGGCGGGCGATGCCGCCGGTCATCACCCGGGCGTCGGTCGTAGGCGCCGACCGCTCGCGGTCCCTGTTCGACGATGCCTACCGAGAGCACGCGCGGCGGATCGCTCGCGCCATTGCCGGGGACGCTGGGTGACGCCCACGACGAGGAGGAGGTGTTGACCGATCGAACCGACCACGGTCCCGAGGGAAAGTGTCTGCGCCGGCGCGACCAGATCGGCGCGCCGCAGGCCAGGAGGAGTCAACGCATGATCAAGGGATCCAGGCCCAGCCGGTTCCTGGTCGGGCTCACCGCCGCCGTGATGGTGGTGGCGGCGGCCTGTCAGGGCGGCGCGTCGCCGGCCGCGAGCGGCGGCGGGGGCGGCACGAAGTACGTGATCGGATACTCGAACGGCGGTGGCGTCGGCAACGGGTTCCGCGAGGAGCAGGTCTGCACCGCCAAGGCGCAGGCCGCCGCATCCGGCCAGGTCGAGAACCTGATCGTCAAGCACCGCAACACCGACGCGGCCGGCCAGGCCTCCGACATCCGCGACCTCGTGAGCGCGGGCGTGAAGGCCATCGTCTTCAACCCGAACGACCCGAGCGCTCTCAATCCGGCCCTCCAGGCCGCGCACGACGCCGGGATCGTGACCGTCTCGGTCGACGCCTACGTCACCGACACGAACACCTGGAACCTCTACCACAACCAGGTCAAGTACGCGGAGCTCGGCGACAAGTGTCTGTTCGACCAGCTCGGCGGCAAGGGCACCGTCTGGTACACGCGCGGTCT
>DASXWX010000266.1:0-4559 GCA_036503395.1 Candidatus Limnocylindrales bacterium | reverse complement strand
TTCGGACCGATCGCCGCCCGCTACTACGCGCCCGACGAGCAGACCGTCCCCCAGGGCTGGGTCCACAACCTGGAGCACGGCGCGCTCGTGGTCCTCTACAAATGCGGCGGCGACGTCTGTTCCGATTCGACGCAGGGCCAGCTCAGACAGTTCGTCGAATCGTTCCCGCCAAGTCCGATCTGCGGCGTGAAGGCCGGCGTCGTCGCGCCCGTCGTCACCCGATTCGATCAGTCGCCGCACGCGTTCGCGGCCATCGTCTGGGATCGCGTCATGTACATGGATTCGTGGGACCCACAGCAGGTGCTCGACTTCTACGCGAAGTACGGCGAGGTCAACAACCCGGAGCCGCAGTGTTCTCGTGCGACGCCGAGCGCGGCCGCGAGCGCTTCCCCGGCGGCCAGCGACGCCGCCTCGCCGAGCGCTGCGGCATCCGCCAGCCCGAGCTGACCGGCGGCGCGGATGCGCCTCTACGCCTACCGAACCGAGCAGCGGCGCTCCGGCCGCCGCGGCCGCATCACCGGCGTCTGGACCGGACAGCCGTTCCCGCTGCCGATCCCGATCGCCGGCGGCGTGCGCCTGACGCCGCGTGCCGAGGAGGCTCGCGGGCGCCCGCCGGCGCCCGCCCTGTCCGCGCCGGCGAAGATCATCTGCATCGGGCTGAACTACCGCGACCACGTCGAGGAGCAGCACATTCCGCTGCCAGACCGGCCCGTGCTGTTCGCGAAGTTCGCCAATGCCCTGGTGGCCGACGGCGAGCCGATCGTCCGGCCGCCCGGCACGCACGCCCTCGATCTCGAGGTCGAGCTGGGTGTCGTGATCGGGCATTCCGCGAGGCGCGTCCCGGCCGAGCGGGCGATGGAGGTCGTCGCCGGCTACGTTGCGGTCAACGACGTGAGCGCCCGCGACTGGCAGGGTCAGAAGGCGGCACTGCGCGAAGGCGAACGCGGCGACGGCCAGTGGCTCCGGGCGAAGGGCTCCGACACCTTCCTGCCGATGAGCGCGACGTTCGTCTCGGCCGACGAGATCGCCGATCCCCACGCGCTCCGCCTGCGGAGCTGGCGGATCCCCGGCAGTGGACCGGACGCGGGGCGGAACGCGCTGATGCAGGACGGCACGACCGCGGACATGATCTTCCGCATCCCGGAGCTGGTCGCGTACGTCACCAACCAGATCACGCTCGAGCCCGGGGACGTCATCGCGACAGGCACGCCGTCGGGCGTCGGCGTGTTTCGCGACCCGCCGGTGTTCCTCGAGCCGGGCGACCGAGTCCGCGTCGAGGTCGAGGCGGTCGGTTCGGTGGAGAATCCGATCGTGGACTGGACCGAGGATCCGCGAGCCGACGCCGATGCCTGACACCATGCTGGCCCTCGTCAAGCCGGCACCGGGACCCGGGCTCGAGCTGCGAGAGGTGCCGAGGCCCGAGGTCGGCATCAACGACGTCCTGATCCGGGTCCACAAGACCGGGATCTGCGGGACGGACCTCCACATCGAGTCGTGGGATCCGTGGGCCGCGCGGACGATCCACCCGCCCCTCATCGTCGGCCACGAGTTCGTCGGCGAGATCGTCGAGGTCGGCTCGAACGTCAGCGACTTCCATCCGGGCGAGCTCGTCAGCGGCGAGGGGCACGTGACGTGCGGCCGCTGCCGCCACTGCCTCGCCGGGCGACGCCACCTCTGCGCGAACGCCATCGGCCTGGGGGTCGGACGAGACGGTGCGTTCGGCGAGTACGTCGTGCTGCCGATGACGAACGTCTGGCACCACTGGCCGGGCATCGACGAGGATGTCGCGGCGATCTTCGACCCGTTCGGCAACGCCGTCCACACGGCCCTCGCGTTTCCGGTCCTCGGCGAGGACGTCCTCGTGAGCGGCGCGGGGCCGATCGGCCTGATGGCGACCGCCGTCGCCCGCCACGCCGGCGCACGCCATGTCGTCGTGTCCGAGCCGAACGGGTTCCGACGCGCCCTCGCCGAGCGCATGGGAGCGACGGTCACGGTCGATCCGCGCGAACGAGACCTGGGCGACGTCCAGCGTGAGCTCGGAATGGTCGAGGGCTTCGACGTCGTGCTCGAGATGTCGGGCAACGCCACCGCCGTCCGAGTCGCCATCGCGAACATGGCCCACGGCGGCGGTCTGGCGATGCTCGGCCTGCCGACCGAGGAGATCCCGATCGACTTCAACGAGATCGTCTTCAAGATGCTGACGGTCAAGGGGATCTATGGCCGCGAGATGTACGAGACCTGGTACAAGATGACGGTCATGCTGCAGTCGGGCCTCGACATCCGGCCCGCGATCACGCACCGCTTCGGGTTCCGCGAATTCGAGGCCGCCTTTGCCGCCGCCCGCTCGGGGGACTCGGGCAAGGTGATCATGACCTGGGAGGCCGGCTAGGCCTTCCGACCGCCGCGCGGCGCTCCCGTCGGCGGTGCGCGCGCTTCGGCCGGTGCATTTCGGCCCCGTCGTAATACCCAGCATTGGCGCAGCACCCGACCGCCCGGTGGCAGCCGCGGAGTGCGATTCCGATGCACGCCCATTCATGCGGCCGGTCAAATGTCGGCCGCGGTTCGGCTAGACGGTGGCCTACCGCAGGCGATTACTGTGGCATCGAAACGGACCTGCGCAAACCGGCCGCGGCGACCCGGACGAGTAGAGCCCGACCGTGTGTGCGTCGGACCGGGGGCGCTCTCGGTTCGTCGGGCGACGGCCAGAGACTGCCGGTCGCTCCCACCGTCCAAGTCCAGCATCGAGGATCTGATCGACGACGGCGATCCCCCGAACGCGAACCCCTGCCAGAATGGGTCCGGAGGACGACGATGACCACGACCGCTCGACCCGGACCGGCGGGAACCAGCCGCGACCCCCTCGCCTACCTCGCCGACGAAGTCGAGGCGCTCAAGGCGGAGCATCTCTATCGACCGCTCAAGGTGATGGCGTCCGAGCAGGGGCCGGAGGTCGAGCTCGATGGGCGCGCCGTGATCAGCCTCTCGAGCAACGACTACCTCGGCCTGACCCACCACCCGCGGATGAAGGCGGCGGCCGAACGCGCGGTCCGCGAGTACGGCGCCGGCTCCGGCGCCGTCCGGACGATCGCCGGGACCATGACCCTTCACGAGGCGCTCGAGTCGGAGCTCGCGGCCTTCAAGGGCACCGAGGCGGTCCTCACGTTCCAGTCCGGCTTCACCGCGAACACGGGCATCATCCCCGCCATCACCGACGAGCGCGATCTGATCGTCTCGGACCGCCTCAACCACGCGTCGATCATCGACGGGATGAGGCTCTCGAAGGCGCCCCGGAAGGTGTACGAGCACGCCGACGTCGAGTCGCTCCGCGGGGTGCTCGCCGAGGCCACGGAACGTGGACGCGAGGACCGTGGCCACGAGGGCGAGCCGTACCGCTCGATCCTCGTCGTCACCGACGGTGTCTTCAGCATGGACGGCGACATCGCGCCGCTGCCCGGAATCGTCGACGCCGCTGAAGCCGCGAACGCCGGTGTCTTCGTCGACGACGCCCACGCCTCGGGCGTCCTCGGTCGGAACGGCCGGGGTTCGGTCGACCACTTCGGCCTTCACGGCCGCGTCGCGATCCAGGTCGGGACGCTCTCGAAGGCCGTCGGTGTGCTCGGCGGCTACGTCGCGGGCTCGGCGGCGCTGCGCGAGTGGCTCACTCAGCGCGCCCGCCCGTTCCTCTTCTCGACCTCGCACCCGCCGGCCGTCGTCGAGGCATGCCGCGAGGCGATCAGGATCATGGAGGACGAGCCCGAGCTGATCGATCGGCTATGGACGAACACGAAGCGTTTCAAGGCGGAGCTGACGCGGCTCGGCTTCGACACCGGGCGATCGGAGACGCCGATCACCCCCGTCATCGTCGGCGACTCGGGAGATGCGATCCGCTTCAGCGAGCGGCTTCTCGACGAGGGTGTCTTCGCCACGTCCGTCGTGTTTCCGACCGTCGCCCGCGACTCCGCCCGGCTGCGCACGATCGTGACGGCGGCCCTGTCGGACGACCAGCTCGATCGCGCGCTCGAGGCGTTCTCAGCGGTCGGCCGGGAGCTCGGCCTCATCGCCGGCTGACCCGGTCAGCGGCCCCGGACCGAACGGACGACGGGCTGAACCGGAAAACGAAACGGGCGGGATGCCTTTCGGCACCCCGCCCGTCCCGATCGCTCGGGAACAGCGAGCTCGTCAGTCGCGACGGATCTGCTTGGGGGTCGGGGTCAGGAGCAGGAGTCCGGCGAGGACGCCTGCCAGGCCCATGAGGACGATCCGCCAGTTGTCGGTGCCGCCACCGTTCGACCCGCTGAGCGTGTCGGTCGGCGGAAGCGTGGCCTTCGGCGTGCCGGTGGCACCCTCGACCTGGCCCGTCGGAGACGGTGTCGCCGTCGGAGTCGGCGTCCCGGTCGCGCCGCCGACCTCACCGGTCGGGGACGGGGTGGGCGTCGGCTCGAGGGTCGGCGTGGGCGTCGGCTCCAGGGTCGGCGTGGGCGTCGGCTCCAGGGTCGGCGTGGGCGTCGGCTCGAGGGTCGGCGTGGGCGTCGGCTCCAGGGTCGGCGTGGGCGTCGGCT
>DASXWX010000265.1:0-3424 GCA_036503395.1 Candidatus Limnocylindrales bacterium | reverse complement strand
GGTCGGGTAGTCGGCTGGATCGTGGAGGCGGAAGTCCGGTCCGAGGTCAACGACGGCCGTGCCCCTCTCGACGATGGAGGGGACGATCGCCGCGGCCGCCGAGTGGGGGAGGGCGAGGAACACCGCCGCGGCTTCGGAGGGGATCTCGGGCTCGAGCGTGAGGCCGGCGCCGGCGAGATGCGCCTGGCGCTCCGCGAGTGCCTCGCCGTGGGCGTCGCGACCGACGATCCCGACGATGCGGACGCCGGGATGGCGGGCGAGCAGCCGGACCGCTTCGCCTCCCGCATAGCCGGTCGCGCCCACGACGGCCACGGGGATGGGCGCGACCCCTGGCTCCGCCGCACGAAGAGTCGGACCGCCGGCGGGCACCCGGACCGGCGCGGCGGGCGCCGTCGGCGGGGCGAAGCGGAGCTCGGGCGCGAAGATCGGTTCGGGAGGCTTCGTCGGGTGCGTCAGCGTGCCGTGCATGGACGCATTACTATACACGCAACGAATTCCTATGCAACGAAGGTTCGGGAGGCCGCATGACCCAGGCGCAGGCGCCCGCCACCCACGACGCACTCTCGCCGGTCCTCGGCCGCTACTTCGAGCGAACATGGGCCCGGGGCGAGGGCCACCGGCTGTTCGACTCCGAGGGAAAGGCGTATCTCGATTTCGCCTGCGGGATCGCGGTCACCGCGCTCGGACACACGCACCCGCGCGTGACCCGCGCGATCCACGAGCAGGTCGATCGGCTGGTCCACGTCTCGAACGGGCTCGGCTACATCGAGCCCGTGTCGCGGCTGGCCTCCGCCCTCGCGGCGACGTTCGCGAAGCCGCTCGACACGGTGATGTTCGTCAACTCGGGTGCCGAGGCGGTCGAGGGCTGCCTGAAGCTCGCCCGGCGGGTTACGGGCCGGTCGGGATTCATCGCCTTCGACGGCGCCTTCCACGGCCGGACGTTTGGGGCCGCGAGCATCACCAGCTCGAACCTCAACTACCGCGCCGGCTACGCGCCGTTCGTGCCGGGCGCCCACCTCCTGCCGTTCCCGCGGCCCTACCGCGACGGGGTGACTGCGGAGGCCGCGTCCGAGGCCGCACTCGCCGCCCTCCGCGAGCACATCGCCACCGTCGTGCCCGGCTCGGAGATCGCGGCGATCGTCGTCGAGCCGATCCAGGGCGAGGGCGGCTTCCACCCGGCACCGGACGCGTTTCTCCGAGGGCTGCGCGACATCGCCGACGAGCACGGGATCCTGCTGATCGTCGACGAGGTCCAGACCGGGCTCGGGCGGACCGGGACGATGTGGGCCTTCGAGGCCGCGGGGATCGTTCCGGACGTCGTCGCGGTCGGCAAGGCGATCGCGAACGGGCTGCCGCTCGCGGCGGTCGTCGCGTCGCGCGAGCTCCACGAGCGCTGGGGCAGGGGCGCCCATGGGACGACGTTCGGCGGCAACCCCGTCGCCTGCGCGGCGGGCCTGGAAGTCCTGGCGACGATCGCCGACGAGGATCTCGTGGCGAACGCCCGGGCCCGCGGCGGGCAGCTGGTCGGCGGGTTGCGGGAGCTCGCATCGTCCGATCCGCGGATCGGCGACATCCGCGGCCGGGGGTTGATGGTCGGCGTCGAGCTGACGAAGGATCGCGCGACGCGCGAGCCCGACGGAGAGCTGGCGAACGCGGTCATCGCCGACGCGGCCGATCGCGGCCTCATCGTCCTCACCTCGGGTCCCGGCCACGAGGTCGTCCGCTGGCTGCCGCCGCTTGACGTCACCGCCGCCGAGATCGACGAGGGCCTCTCGATCTTCGAGGCGGCGCTGGGATCAGCCTGAACGATCCGCCCGCGCCTCAGACCCGCGAGGTTCGTGTCAAGCGCCCGGACCACGGGCTACCTACTTGATGGGTGTGGGGTTGACGTTCAATAATTGGACGTCGATGATGGATCCATGAAGCTGAAGCGGACGTACAACCTGAGCGAGCAGACCGTCACTCGGGTTCGCGAGCTCTCCGAGCGATATCGCGTTGCGCCAACCCAGGACGCCGTCGTCGAGGCGGCCGTCGAGCGCTTGTATCGCCTGCGGGCCGCCGAGGAAGAGGCGAACGCGTGGGCGCGCGCGAGCGAGGACGAAGCGTTCCGGCGAGAGATTGGGGCCATCGATCGGGAGTTCGCCCCCGCGGAGTCCCGCGCCGAGTGAGCGATAGGACGCCCCTCCGCTGGGCCGTGGTGGTGGTCGATCTCGATCCGGCAGGAGGCCACGAGCAGGCGGGTGCCCGTCGGGCCGTCGTCGTTTCCTACGAGCCGTTTCACCGGTCGGGCATGGCGGCCGTCTGCCCGATCACGACTCGCGAGCCGAAGTACCCCGGCGAGGTGGCGATTCCCACGGGCGAGGCCGGCCAGACGAAGAACGGACTGATCCTCTGCCATCAACTCCGAACGGTCGACCTGCGCCGCGTCGTCGCCTATCGGGTCTCCGGCCGCGTCCAGTACGTGACCGATCCCGCAACGCGAGGCCGGGTTCGCACCGCGCTGCTGCACCAGCTCGGGCTCGACGTCCGGCCGGAGCTGGATGGAGCCGGCGAGACCTAGACCCCGGGGCCCCGGAAGGCGGCGTACAAGGGCGCAAGCATCGCCAGCGGGTCGCGGTAGAAGGCGTCCGGGTCGAAGTCGAAGCGGACCGCGGGCGGGACCGGCCGAACGATCGGGGCCGTCGCCGCGAACGCGCGAAGGACCTCGGCGTGGGGCTTGAGCGAGCCGTCGGGGCGGACGAGGCCGAAGAAGCGCTCATGGCGGGCGTCAACGAGCGGGGGCCGGCGCCAGAGCGAGCGGTCGTAGTCGGCGAAGCACCACATGAGCGCGCCAGTCGCGCCGACCTCGACGAGCCGCGGCAGCGTCTCGGCGATGAACGCGGCCGCGTCCTCCTCGGAGGCCATGAGCTGACGTCGCGTCCGGCCCGCGACCGTGATCTCGACCTCGTGGGTGAGCCGGCCCGGCGGGGCGGTGCAGAGCCCGAACTCCTCGACGAGCACGGGGCGGTCGGCGAGGGCCCCGGTCACCGCCGCGCAGAACGCCGCGAACTCGGGATCGAGCGGATCGGCCGCCCAGTCGGCATACATCGAGTAGGGGTGCATCGTCGCGACGTCGGCCGGTCCGAGTATCTGGTCGATCCGGAGCCCGACGTCCTCGACGAGATCGCCGCCGTGGAGCCCGGTCGTGACCGGATGGCCGGGGTCGAGCTCGCGGATCGCGGCGTAGAGCGTTCGCGTCCACGCGGCGCCGGTGGCGGCGTCGGGCGGTCGGGCGAAGACGTCGGGCTCGTTGCCGAGGTTCCAGAGCCAGATCGCCGGGTGGTCGCGGAGCGCCCGGACGACCGTCGCGACGAGGAGGCGCTCGGCCTCGAGCGCGATCGGGTCGGTGTACGGGTTCCGGTAGCCGCCGCGGACCGTCCGACCG
>DASXWX010000264.1:0-6893 GCA_036503395.1 Candidatus Limnocylindrales bacterium | reverse complement strand
GGACCGCGCGACTGGCGCGGTCGCCTGGCCGAGTGCGCGGCCCGCCACGAGACGATCGCGGTCGAGGTCCGCGACCCGCGCGAGGACGACCTCCCCGATGTCGGCGAGCTGACCCTCGTCGACGGCGAGACCGGGCGCGAGGTTCGCGTGGACACCTCCTCGACGCGGCTGCGGTCGCGCTTCCGTGAGGCGGCCGCGGCCGAGCGGGCCGACTTGGCCCGCGACCTCCGCCGGCTCGGCGTCCGCCACGTCGTCCTCTCGACGTCCGGCGACTGGCTGCTCGCGCTCGCCCGCCAGCTCGTGCCGCGGAGCCCGGCGGCATGACCTTCGCCGCGCCCGAGCTGCTCGTCGCGCTGCTCGCGCTCCCCCTCGCCGTCGCGGCGTACGCGCTGGTCCAGCGCCGTCGGGCCCGCTACGTCGTTCGCTTCACGAACGTCGACCTGCTCGCGAACCTCGCGCCGCGCTCACCCGGCGGGCGGCGGCACGTTCCGGCGGCCTGCTACCTCCTCGCGGTCGCCGCCCTCGGCATCGCCCTCGCCCGGCCGTCGATGTCGCTGCCGACGCCGCGCGAGGAGGCGACGGTGATGCTCGCGATCGACACGTCGGGCTCGATGAAGGCGGGCGACGTGACGCCGACGCGGCTCGCGGCCGCGGAGGACGCCGCGGCGGCGTTCGTGGACCGGCTGCCGACGAAGTTCCAGGTCGGGCTCGTCGCCTTCTCGTCGAGCGCGCGGATCGTCGTCGCCCCGACCACCGACCGGGGGGTCATCCACGCGGGGCTCGGGTCGCTCGTGGCCGACGGCGGGACCGCGATCGGCGACGCGATCGAGGCCTCGTTGATCGCGGTCGGCCGAGCCGCGCCGCAAGGTGCCGCGACCGCGACGAAGCAGCCGTTCGCGGCTCTCGCGCCACCCGCCCCGAGCCCGCTCGGCGATGCGGCCTGGCCGGGTTCGGGTCCGGCCCGCCCGCCGACCGCAGCCACGGTCCTGCTCTCCGACGGCGACAGCACGTCCGGCAAGCCGCCGCCGGTCGCCGCCGACGAGGCCGCGGCGGCCGGCGTGCCTGTGTACACGATCGCGCTCGGCACCGCGAGCGGGACCGTCGAGCTCCCCGACGACTACGGCCGGATCGTTCGCGTCAGCGTCCCGCCCGACCCGGTCACGCTCACGGACATTGCGACGAGGACGGGCGGCCGGTTCTACGACGCTCCGTCGGGCGCCGATCTCTCAGCGGTTTATGAGACTCTCGGGTCCAGGATCGGATACACGGTCGAGCAGCGGGATGTCAGCCAGCTGTTCGCGGCCGCCGCACTCGTGTTCGTCCTCGCCGGCGGTGGGCTCGCCGCGATCTGGTTCAACCGCATCCCCTGAGCCCGCGTCACCGGATCGACAGGCGCCGGCCGCGGCCTGTCTCGTCATACCGACTGCTGGAGCCTGCCCCGATGAATCTGCGCCCGAACGCGACCCGCCAGGCGAATACGTTCGCCCACCGTCGCCTGCTCGCGACCGGTACGGTCCTCGTCTTCATCCTCGCGGCCCTGGCCGCCTACGGCCTCTGGTACCTGTTCCTGCGGCCAGCCGGTCCGGCGGCGGTCGGCGCCGATCCGGGTGGCTCGTTCGCCGCGGGGCTCCCCGCGTCGTCGCCGCTCGCGTCGGGCGACCTGGCCGGCGATTGGACCGTGGATACCTCGATTGGCTCCGCGAGCGACTGGAGCGATTCGTTCGTCGGCTACCGCGTCGAGGAGCAGCTGGCGGGGATCGGCGCGAACACCGCCGTCGGCCGGACGCCGCAGGTGAGCGGCGGCGTCACGATCGACGGCACGATCGTCACCGCGGGTTCGATCAACGCCGACCTGACTGCGCTCCGGAGCGACGACGACCGGCGCGATGGGCAGCTCGGGCGTCAGGGGATCCAGACGGCGCAATTTCCGACCGCGACGTTCACGCTGGGATCGCCGATCGACCTCGGCTCGATCCCCTCCGACGGGCAGAAGCTGACGCTCACCGCTCACGGACAGCTGACCCTCCACGGCGTTACGAAGGACGTCGACGTGCCGCTCACGGCCTGGCTGTCGGGAAGCACGATCGTCGTCCAGGGATCCCTGCCGATCGCGTTCGCCGACTACGGGATCGAGAAGCCCTCGTCGTTCGCCGTGCTCTCGATTGCCGACCATGGCACGATGGAGCTCCAGCTCTTCCTGACCAGGGCGTGACGTCGGAGCCACCGTGGCCTATGCTCCGCGGACCTCAACCAGGAGCACGAGACCGAATGACGCCTCGCTCGTTCCCGTCCCACCGCGACCGCCGCGGCTCCAGTCTTGGAGCGACCTGCGCGTGTCCGCGGCGAGCGTCGACGGGAGCGGCGGGCCGGCTGCGCGCCTAGGTCCCTCCCCGGCGGCCTCGCGGAAACCCTCGGCGTCCAGCCGTCTCGGCCGACGCCGGCGTCCCCCAATCGTTCGTGCCTCGAGGTCGCGTTCCGTGTCTGCCAGCACCCTCACTCCGCCAGCCCGTCTCGTCGATCCCCGCGGCCAGCGCTTCGGCGCGGGTACCTCGGCGATCGTCCTCGTCATCGCGTTCCTCGTCGACGCGCCGCCCGTCGTCGCGTTCGTCGCCCTCGCCCTCGGCGTCAGCTCGGCGTTCGGGACACGCTGGTTCGTCTTCGGCCGTCCGTGGCAAATCGTCCGAGGAGTCCTTCGTCTCGGCCCGGCCGAGCCTGAGCACGAGTACCCGCCCCGCTTCGCCCAGGCACTCGGGGCGACGTTCCTCGGGCTCGGGCTGATCGCCTTCGCCGCCCTCGGCGAGCCGCTCGCGTGGCTGCCCGTCGCTGCCGTCGCCGGCCTGCAGGCCCTGCTCGCGGTCACCGGCTTCTGCCTCGGCTGCCGGCTCTACTTCCTGCGCTGGTTCGTGCCGGGGCTCTTCGCCCGCTTCGTAAGCCGAGGCGCGGCGCGGCGAACGGTAGGCGGCCGATTGTCGGCGCCGGGCGCGTAGGCCAGACTGGCGGGGTGGAGATCGCGCCGTCGATCCGTCGGCTCGGCGGCGGGACCGTCAACGCCTACCTGCTCGAGGAGGCGGGTGGCGTGACGATCGTCGACGCCGCGATGCCGGGCTTCTGGGACGTCCTGCTCGCGGAGCTCCGGCTGATGGGGCGGACGCTCGCCGACGTCCGGGCCGTCGTGCTGACGCACGGCCACAGCGATCACATCGGCTTCGCGGAACGGGCCCGTCGCGACGCCGCGGTGCCCGTCGAGGTCCACGAGCTCGACGCCGCGCTCGCACGGGGCGAGGTCCCGAACCCGGCGAAGGGGTTCGGGCCCATCCGACTTCGGCCGCTCCTCTCGTTCCTGCTGCTCGGGGCGCGAAACGGCGGCCTCCGCCGGCCGACGGTCGGCGAGGTCTCGACGTTCGGCGACGGTGCGACGCTCGACGTGCCCGGCTCACCACGGGTCGTCCACGTGCCGGGCCACACACCGGGTAGCGCGGCCCTCCACGTGCCGGCGCTCGGGGCACTCTTCGCGGGCGACGCGCTGGCGACATATGCCGTCACCACGGGCCACGAGGGGCCGCAGATCGCGCCGTTCACTGCCGACGAGCCCGAGGCGCTCCGATCCCTCAGCCGGCTCGAGGACCTCGACGCGTCGCTCGTCCTGCCCGGCCACGGGGCGCCCTGGGCAGGCGGAATCGGCGAGGCCGTCCGGCTCGTTCGACGTCGAGCCGAGGACCCGACGAGCCGGCGCGTTCCGCGGGGTTGACCACCGGCGGATGCTGGTCGCGTGGACCTGGGCATGATCGCTCCGGCGGCGATCGTCGCGATCGCGGCCGGTCTCGCCTGCGTCGGGGTGGCGACCCGCCTCGGGGGCCGGCTCCGTGGCTCGTTCGGCTCGGGCTTCGTCGGGTTTCGGGGCGACGGGTGGCCGCACGGGGTCCAGGAGGACGACGACGCGCGGTGGCGGTGGGGGAGGTCGCCCGCGGTGGCACCCGAGCGGAAGTGGCGTGCCCCGTCCCCACCGGTTCCACCGACCGCTCCGCAGCGCCACTGACCGCGCGTCGGGATGGTCCGCAGTGGACAAGGCGTGGCCTCCGGCCACACCTTGTCCCGCCAAATTCCACCGGGAGTGGGAAATTCGCCTGGTTAGGTGGGAGCGCGGACGGGTTGCGGCGGGAGGTCACGCGCGAGGTGCGCGGGTGGGAGTCACCTCAGGTCGGTGCTACCGCTCGAGCTCGGCCTCGGGCGTCGGGCGGAGGTGGACCGGTTCGGCGCCACCGCCACGGATGCGCAGGTTGAGCAGCTCGACGAAGACCGAGAAGCCCATCGCGAAGTAGAGGTACTCCTTCGGGATGTGGAGGCCGAAGCCGTCGGCCACGAGCGACATCCCGATAAGGAGCAGGAAGCTGAGCGCGAGCATCTTCACCGTCGGGTGGCGGCCCACGAACGTGGCGATCGGACCCGACGCGACCAGCATCACGAGGACGGCGATGACGATCGCGGCGACCATCACCGCGACCTCCTTCGCCATGCCGACGGCGGTGATCACCGAGTCGAGCGAGAAGACGATGTCGAGCAGGAGGATCTGCACGATCACGCTCGCGAAGGACGCCGCCCGCGACGCCGCCGGCGGGCCGCCTTCGCCGCCGCCTTCGAGCGACTCGTGGATCTCGACCGTCGACTTGCCGAGGAGGAACAGCCCGCCGGCGATGAGAATGACGTCCCGGCCCGAGAACTCCTGGCCGAGCACCGTCAGGAGCGGCGCCGTGAGCGCGGCGATCGCGGCGAGCGTCAGCAGCAGCAGGATCCGGGTGCCCATCGCCAGCGCGAGGCCGACGGTCCGGGCCCGATCCTGCTGTCCCCGCGGCAGCTTCTGGGTCAGCACCGAGATGAACACGACGTTGTCGACGCCGAGCACGATCTCGAGTGCGGTCAGCGTGATGAGCGCCGTCCAGTTTTCGGGGTTCGCCAGGAGCTCCACCCCCGGAGTCTGCCCGACGACGCGCCGCAGCGCGTGACAGTCGGAGGCCCCGGCCGCTGCCGCGGCCGGGGCCAGAGATGCGGCCGTGCCGTCAGTCGACGACGATTCCGAACGGGGCCCCGGGGATGCCGCCGATCGACCCCAGGTCGGTCAGCGAGCCACCGTCGTTGGCGAGGATGCCGATCGCCCGGCCCGCCGACTCGACGACGTAGAGATACCCGTCGTCGGGGGAGAGGGCCGCGTCGAAGGCGGCCAGCCCGCTGCCGGAGAGCGCGGTCGTGGAGCCCAGGGTGAGCCGGCCGTTCGCGGCGATCGCGTAGCTCGAGACCGAGCCGCTCGCGGTGTTCACCGCGAAGAGCGTCGACCCGTCGTGGGTGATCGCGACCCAGCACGGCGCCGTCTGGTTGTCTGCGAACGGCGAACCTGCGATCGCGCTCAGCGTCCCGTCGCCGCCGACCTCGTAGGCCGAGACGCTGCCCGCGCCGGGGCCGTCGTGGGCGTTCGAGACGAAGAGCTGCGACGAGTTCGTCGGCCGGAAGGCGCTGCCGAAGGGCCCGATCCGCTGGGCCGGGAATGGCGAGCCGGGGGCCGCGGTGAGGCGGCCGTCGGCGGCGACGACGAAGCTGTCGATGAACGACGGCCCAGCCGCCGGACCGACGCGCGTCCCGACGAGGACGTGACCGTTCGCGCCGAAGAGGACCTGGCCCGGCAGGGCGTCATCCGGGAGCGCAAAGGTCGAGCCCGGAATCGGGCGCAGGTGACCCCCACGATCTAGTCGGAATCCCGTGTAGTTGCTGTCGCCGGCGCCGACGTTGGCCACGTAGACGAGGTCCCCGCTGACCGCGACGCTCACCGGCCTGCTGCCGTTGGAGGACTCGACGTCGACGAGACGGAGCGATCCGTTCGGCCGGACCCTCAGGACCGAGATCTCGTCGCTGGCGGCATCGGCGGCGAGGAGGTAGCGGCCGTCGGGCGTCCGGGCGAGCGCGCCGGCCGACCCGGTCGGCGTTCCGAGCCCGGCGCCACCGGCGTCGAAGGGTGAGCCGGCGATCGGGGTGAGCGAGCCGTCCGAGTGACGGTTGAAGCCGGAGACGGTGTTCCGGCCGGCGGTGTTGTCGTTGACGTAGACGTGGCCGACCGCGGGCGACCCGGCCAGGACTGAGCCGGCCGCCCCGAGGGCGATGGTGGCGGTCGCCGCGATGACCGCGACGAACCGGGCGATTCGGTGCATGGGTTCCTCCCGTCGGGCGGATGGATCTGGACGGGCGAACCGTCTCGCGACGCCGTGACGCCCTTGTGACCGGTCGATGACGATTTCGTGGCGATCAGTCGGCCGGCGAGGGGAGGCTGAACCAGACACGGGTCACGCCGGCGACCGACTCGGCACCGACCCGGCCGCCGGCCGCCTCGACGATCTGACGGACGATCGCCAGCCCGATCCCCGCGCCGCCACGGGCGGCGTCGCGCGACTTCTCCACGCGGTAGAAGCGCTCGAAGACGTGGGGCAGATCGGCCGGCGGGATGCCCGGGCCGGTGTTCGAGACCGCGACGAGCACGTCCCGCGGGCGGGCCTCGGCGTGGACCGTGACCTGCCCGCCCGGAGGCGTGTACCGGACGGCGTTCTGGAGGAGGTTCGCGAGGACCTGGGCGAGGCCGTCGGGGTCGGCGCGGACGGCCAGTCGAGGCGGAAGGTCCGCCGATATCGACAGTCCGGCAGCCTGTGCCGAGGGGGTCGCGAGGTCGACCGCCGAGCGGATGGCGCGGACGACGTCCAGCTCCACGAGCTCACGCGGCGGCCGGGCATCGCCGTCGGCCAGCGTGTCGAGGGAGCGCGACAGGCGGACGAGCCGGTCGGCCTCGTCGAGGAGCGACGCAAAGACCGCCGGCTCCGGCGCGACGACGCCGTCGCGGAGTGCCTCGAGATAGCCCT
>DASXWX010000263.1:0-5320 GCA_036503395.1 Candidatus Limnocylindrales bacterium | reverse complement strand
GGCCGCGCCGGCGCGGCGTCGCGAGCCGGCGGCAAAGAGCGCGGCCGCGGCGACCTCGGTCACGATGAACACGAGCAGGGCGAGACCAACCACCACCGGCGGCAGGCTCTTCGACGGGATGACCGCCAGCGGTAGGGCCGTCACGAGCCAGGCGGCGACGGCGACCGGAAGCACGAGGCGGGGAAGCGGCCGGACCCGAGCGGCGAGGCGGAGGGTCGCGGCGGGCTGCCCGAGGAGGGCGATGACCACCGCGGCCTGGACGATGGCCGGCGGCGTCCCGACGAGGGCCGTGAAGACGCCGACCACGAAGATCGCCGCCATCGCGGCGAAGACGACCACGACGTCGCGGGCGATCGGATCGCGGGTCGTCCACCACGTCCGGAGCGCCGCCACGAACACGAGGCCGAACAGGGCGACGATCCCGAGGCCGAGGACGTTCATCGAACGATCGGTCCGATCAGCCCGCGCGAGCCGTCACGGCCGCTCCCCCGCGACCACGGGAGGACGATTCGGCGTCCGACGGCATCGAGAACGTCTCGGTGTCGGCACCGAGCGCGAAGGGCGCCTGGACGAGCTCATCGAGGAAGAGGTCCACGAGCTCGGGATCGAACTGCCTGCCGGCCGCGCGTCGCAGCTCGTCGATCGCGACGCCGACGTCGAGCGCGGCGCGATACGGGCGCTCGTGGGTCATCGCGTCGAAGGAGTCGACGATCCCGACGATGCGCGCCCCGAGCGGCGTCCTCGCACCGACGAGTCGATCGGGGTAGCCCTGCCCGTCCCAGCGCTCGTGGTGGTGACGGATGACCGGCCCGAACGAGGCGAAGGAGTCGAGGGGAGCGCAGATCCGCTCGCCGATCTCGGGGTGCCGGCGGACGAGCTCCCACTCATCCTCGCTGAGCGGCGCCGGCTTGGTGAGGATCGCGTCCGGAACGCCGATCTTGCCGACGTCGTGGAGCAGCGCGCCGTAGGCCAGGGCGTCGAGGTCGACCGAGGACATCCCGAGTCGCGCGCCGAGGCGTGCGCCCATCCCGGCGAGGCGCTGACAGTGCCGCTCGGTCGTCACGTCCTTGGCCTCGACCGCGTTCGCAAGCGCGCTCACGATCGCGTGCGCGGCCTCCATCCCGACGA
This sequence comes from Candidatus Limnocylindrales bacterium, assembly GCA_036503395.1. Taxonomy (GTDB): domain Bacteria; phylum Chloroflexota; class Limnocylindria; order Limnocylindrales; family CSP1-4; genus DASSHA01. The sequence goes on along the minus strand of DASXWX010000263.1, from coordinate 4,192 downwards.
GCGCGCGTCGAAGCCGGAGGGCGGTCCGGATCCGGGCAACGAGCTCGGGTTCGGCGAACGGCTTGGTGATGAAGTCGTCGGCGCCGGCGTCGAGGCCCTGGACGACGTCGGTCGTGGACGTTCGGCCCGTGAGCAGGAGGACCGGCAGCGTGGCGTCCCGACGGTCCTCGCGGATCCTGCGCGTGACCTCGAAGCCGTCCATCAACGGCAGCCCGACGTCGAGCAGGACGAGGTCGGGCCGCTCCGAGCGCACGGCCTCGAGCCCCGAGAGCCCGTCCTCGGCGTGAAGCACGAGGTAGCCCTCGCGACGGAGGATGTACCCGAGCAGGGCCCGGTTCGACGCGTCGTCCTCGACGACGAGGATCGCGGGACGCCCGCGTCCCCCGCTGGCGCTGGTGCGGATCGGCTCGATCATGTGCTCCGCAGTGCGGCGGTGGACGGTTGTCAACTCGCATTCAATCGCGTCCACCCACACTGGGGCATCGCCCGAAAGCACCATGGGCCATGGGACCGTGCCCCGCGATCCGGACAGGTCCTGACGCCGCGAACGGCTACGCTCGCGGGATGAACGACCAGATCTCCCCCTCGGACTTCCATGCGTCGACGGGCGTCGAGGACTGGCGGGTCGTCGGCGACGGAGCCTGTGCCTACTTCGCCACGCCATCGTTCGAGGTCGCGACCCGTTTCGTTGCCGCGATCGGGCGCCTCGACGGCGCCGCGAGCCATCCGCCCGACATCGATGTTCGATCCGACGGCGTCACCGTGCGTCTCGTCACGAGGAGCGCCGAGTGGTACGGCATGAGCGCGAGGGACGCCGACGTGGCAGCCGCGATCTCGTCGGCCGCCCACGACCTCGGGCTGACCGGCGACCCCTCGCAGGTCCAGAGCTACCTCGTCGTGCCCGGGGCGCCCGAAACGTCGGCCATCATCCCCTTCTGGCGCGCCGTCCTCGGCTACGAGCCGCGGCCCGACAGCCCCGACGAGGACCTCGTCGACCCGCACGACCGCGGTCCCGGGTTCTGGTTCGAGCGGATGCGCGAGCCGCGCGGTGACGGCGGCGGTGCGATCCACTTCGCCGTCTGGGTCCCGCCGGAGCAGGCCGAGGCCCGGGTCCGGGCCGCCGTTGCCGCCGGCGGTCGGATCGTTCGCGATGAATACGCACCCTCGTGGTGGACCCTGGCCGATGCCGCCGGCAACGAGGCCGACGTCGCGACCATCCAGGGCCGCGACTGAGTGATGTCGATCCGCGCCTTCTACGACCGCTGGCCCCAGTACAACGACCGGCTGAGCCGGCAGATCGCCTCGCTCACGCCCGAGCAGCTCGCCTTCCGGCCGGAGTCGGGGCACTGGCCGATCTGGGCGATCGTCGGTCACGTCGCCGGGACGCGTGTCTACTGGCTCTGCCACGTCCTCCGCGAGCGGGGCATGGAGAAGACGCCCTTCGGCGATCCGGAGCTCGGCTGGGAGGACGACCTGACGACGCCGCGCGACGCCGACGAGCTCGTCGATGCGCTCGGATCGACGTTCGCGATCGTCGAGGCGGCGCTCGATGGCTGGACGCCGGAGATGCTCGGGGCCGAGTTCCGACGGGACTTCGGCGACGAGCACCAGGTGCACACGCGCGCATCGATCCTCCAGCGGCTGCTCACGCACGAGGCCTACCACGACGGCGAGATCTCGCTGATCCTCGGCCTGCACGGGATCGAGGCGATCGACCTCTGGCACCAGCTGCGCTGAACCGCGCTCCGGAGCGAGACCGATGAGCTTCGACGTCGCCGCCGATGCCTACGACCGGTTCATGGGCCGCTGGTCGCGTCTCATCGCGCCGGCGATGGCCGATCTCGCGCCCGTCGGCCCGGCCGACCGGGTCCTCGACGTCGGCTGTGGCCCCGGAGCCCTCACCGCGGAGCTCGTCGCCCGGATCGGGCCCGCGGCGGTCGCGGCGGTCGATCCGTCCGAGCCGTTCGTCGCGGCGGTCCGGGCAGGTCTGCCGGGCGGGGACGCGCGAGTCGCGTCGGCGGCGGAGCTGCCGTTCGAGGACGCCGCCTTCCGGGCCACGCTCGCGCAGCTCGTCGTCCATTTCATGGCGGACCCGGTCGGCGGCATCGCCGAGATGGCGCGGGTGACCGCGCCCGGCGGGACGTGCGTCGCGTCGGTGTGGGATTTCGCCGGGCGGAACGACCCGCTCGGACCCTTCTGGGAGGCCGCTCGCAGTCTCGATCCCGGCGCGCCCGGCGAGGCCGTGCTGCCGGGTGCCCGGCAGGGGCATCTCGTCGAGCTGTTCGGCGCCGCGGGCCTGCGGGATGTCCGCGAGACCACGCTCGTCGCGTCCCGCACGTTCGCCTCATTCGACGAGTGGTGGGCGCCGTTCGAGATCGGAGCCGGGGCCGCGCGCCGCTACCTCGCCTCGCTCGGCGAGGAGCAGCGGCAGGCGATCCGCGAGCGCTGCCGGTCGATGCTGCCGGAGGGCGGCTTCGAGCTCACGGCGCGCGCGTGGGCGGCCACCGGGACCGTGTGACCGACCGGCTCACGGCGCGCGGCCTCAACCGGGCGACGCTCGGGCGGCAGCTGCTCCTCGAACGGACCCGGCTGCCGGTCGTCGACGCCGTGCGGCGGGTCGTCGCCATCCAGGCGCAGGAGCCGCCGTCGCCGTACCTCGCACTGTGGAACCGCGTTGCCGGGTTCGAGCCCGCCGACCTGGATACGGCCTTCGCCGAGGGTTCGGTGGTCAAGGCGACGCTCATGCGGGTCACCCTCCACGCCGTCGCGGCGACGGACTACCCGGCCCTGCACGACGCGATGCAGCCGACCCTCCGCGGTGCGCGCCTCAACGACCGCCGCTTTCGGCGCTCGGGGCTCACGCCCGAGCGCGCGGACGCGCTCCTGCCCGACGTCCTGCGGTACGCGACGACGCCGCGAACGAACGCCGAGGCCGAGGAGTGGCTCGACGAGCGCGTCGGAGAGACGCCGAAGCCGGGGCTCTGGTGGGCGTTCCGGCAGTACGGGCCGATCGTCCATCACCCGACCGGTGGCCCCTGGGCGTTCGGCCTCCGCCCGACGTACGTGGCCGCAGCCGGCCAGCGGTGGTCGGCTGACCGGACCGCCGCGATCGCCTACCTCGTCCGGCGGTACCTCGAGGGCTTCGGGCCGGCGTCGGTCGTCGACGTCGCCCAGTTCGCCATGCTCTCCCGGCCTCTGCTGCGCGGCGCGCTCGAGTCGATCGCCGGGGAGCTCGTTCGGCATGAAGGCCCCGACGGCGCGGAGCTGTGGGATGTCCCCGACGGGCTCCTTCCCGCCGAGGACGCCTTCGCGCCACCGCGGTTGCTTCCGATGTGGGACAGCATGCTGCTCGCGTACGCGGACCGGAGCCGAATCGTCCCGCCCGCTTACCGGCGGCTCCTCGCCCAGTCGAACGGCGACCTCCTGCCGGCGCTCCTCGTGGACGGCCACGTTGCCGGCGTGTGGCGGCCCCTCGACGAGGCGGTCGAGGTCAGCGCGTTTCATCGCCTCGACGACGATGCGTGGGCCGGCATCGAACGTGAGGCCAGATCGCTCCTCGCGTTCCTCGGACGTCGGGAGCGTCGGATCTACACCCGCTACAACCGCTGGTTCGCAGGTCTGCAGCCCGTCGAGGTCCGGACGATCACGGCGTAGGGAGGCGGACCGGAACGGTTGCCGGCGCGCTCAGCTGCCGCCCGTCGCCACGGCCTCGGGCGGAACCGACCCGGCGTGGGCGATGTGGACGAACTCGCGCCACAGCAGCGTCACGAGGATCGCCGAACCGACGAAGCCGAACCAGAACGGCGCGGTGATCCCGTACGCCCGCGCGAGCAGGCCGCCGACCGGCGTTCCGATCACGATCCCGGCGACGATCGCGACCCGGTAGACGCCGGTGACGCGACCCAGGAGCACGTCCGGGACGGCCCGCTGCCGAACCACGACCGAGGTCGTACCCCAGACGAATGCGTGGGCCCCGAAGACGACGAGGGTCGCGAGGGCGACGACGGGCGACGTGGTAAGGGCAAGCACGAGATGGGTGCCGGTCTCGATCAGCAGGCCGCCCCGCATGATGTCGCCGAGGGCGAACCGACGCTCGAGCCAGCCGTAGCCGAGCAGCCCGAACACTCCCCCGACCGCGACGGCGGTGGTCAGCAGCCCGAAACCGACCTCGTTCATCCCGAGCCGGTCCGAG